>NZ_LKDU01000029.1:0-57911 GCF_001401855.1 Pseudoalteromonas sp. P1-7a
TTGTAACCTAGTGGGCTAAGTAAAAACCGAGCAAAGCTTCCGCGTCCTGCTCACGCCCCTTACCTACATCCATGTAGGCAACAAAGAGTTTGTCGCCCCTAGGCAGAACCCAAAGGGCAGCGCATGTTTGGCATTTATGCTGCGTTATCACCTATTTATGGGGAGTAACCACACTTCATAGGCTCTGCCTTGCCTAAAAACCAAACATACTGCTGCAAATTCAACCATCAAAGATCAACACGCCCTAATGCAAACGCGCCATACTCAACCCATTTTGGTAATTTAGTTAACATGGGCTACCTTCATTAGCGTACACCGAATTGCGCTTTATAGCGTTTTATTTGTTCATCAACGAGTGTGGTATCGACTACGCCGTGCTTAAAAGCAATATAAACAGGCAGGGCGTACCCTTCAAGCTGCTTAGCATGTATGTTTTTATAGCCTTTTGAGTACCATAAACCGGCTTGATAATTAGTAATTGCGTAGTCAACACGCTGTTTATCAAGCAAATCAAACGTGGCTTTGGTTGAAAGTGAATGCATAAAGTTGCTTTGTTTAAGATTATATTCTTTTGCCAGTACACTGGGTAATTTAACGCCTCTTAGCATAGCAATACGTGAATTTGATAAGTCATTATTAAGGTTTTCTTTTTCTGTGCTAAATAAACCAAATTGGGTGGTGTGTAGTGGTTCATTAGTAAATTCTAAATATTGTGCTCGCTCAGTATTATTTGCCAACGAAAAGTAGCAATCGTAGTAGCCTAACTTCATTTCTTTTTTTATACGTGCCCACGGTAAATGTACCACCTCAATGGTTACACCTAAATTACGCTCTATAAAAGTTAAATAGTCTATATCTATGCCTGTAAAAGTGCGCGTTTGGGTATCGTAAATTGTAAAAGGCGGGTAGTGAGTCGTTGCACAGCGTAGCGTTTTATTTGGCGCGGCTAATAATAGCGAAGAAAAACTAAAAACTAAAAGCTAAAAGCAGCAGTAATGTGCGCATAAATATAAATCCAATTTTTTCTTATGTTAGTGTGTTTATTATACAGTGATATTCGCCCTCGAGGTGATGATCTATGTATTTTTTCTTCTCGTATAAGTTTAAATTTTTAAGAGATAACCATGTTTAACGCAGAGCAACAATCGCGAATCATAGAAATGGCGTGGGAAGACAGAACTCCCTTTGAGGCTATAGAGCAGTTATACGGACTTAATTATTCACAGCTTGTATCGTTTATGAGGGGGCACATTTCAAAGGGCAGTTTTAAAGTGTGGCGTAAACGTCATGCAGGGCGTAAAACAAAGCATTTAAAATTACGAGACCCAGCCATAATGCGCAGCCACTGTAAAACACAGTATAAGCAGCGATAAAAGCTATTTTTAAGTTTCATACGATGTTCAGCCGTGTTTGATAATCTTTAGTCATTAACTTTATTAGAGATTATTTATGAAAGCGTTTTTATTCACTGTATTTTTAGCAGGCGCCTTGGTTAGCATTAATGCCCAGGCAAAGCCCAATAAAGACAATCACGGCCATAAAAACGGCCACCATAAACATCAGCAGCACAACTATAAAAGCAGCAATAAACTATCTAAAAAGCAGCACAAAAAATTAGTACGTGCTGGTTGGACACCACCAGGGCTAAGTAAGCGTTACCACAAAGGCGATTACCTAGATCGCAATGTATATAAAAAAGGCCGCGTTATTGAACGCTCCAGAGATAATGGTACAGTAAGTATAAAAATTGACCGTACAATTATTCATATGGTGCACGACACCCGAGAAATACTTTCAATTCTAACTCGTTAAGTACACTTTATAAGGATATTTAAATGCTCATTGCACTGGCTCTAATCATTGGCTTTTTTTTATTAGTGACCTTGTTACCTATGTCGTACAGTCAGCACTATTTAGTGCGCAGCTGCGACTTTGTCCGACTTCAGGTATTTTATATAGCTAGCGCTGTTGCAGTCGTGTCGTTGTATTTACTGTGGCAAAGCGGCAATAGCGGGTACTTGTATACTGCTTTAACCGCATTACTAACCATGATATTACAAGGGAAATGGATATTTCCTTACACTTGGCTTGCTAAAAAAGAAGTTAAAACCGCCTCAGTGAGCGAAGATCACAGTGTAAGAATCATGTCGGCTAATGTACTTATGTCAAACCACAATAGTGAGCAACTAATCTCACTAGTTGATAAGCACCAGCCTGATTTGTTGATAACTCTTGAAAGCGATAGCTGGTGGGAAAACAAATTAGCTGTTCTTAAAAAAAACTACCCATACTTTATAGAGTGCCCAAAAGACAACCGTTATGGCATGCACCTATACAGTAAATTTAAAATCCTTGATGCGCAAATATGTGAGCTCATTGAAGACGATATACCTTCAATTCATATATTGTTCGAAAACAATGAAGGCCTTGAAATGCAAGGGCACTTTATACACCCCGCGCCACCAAGCCCTACTGAAGAAGACTCATCGCGCCCACGCGACTCGGAGCTCATAATGGTGGCAAAAGCACTTAAAAATCCATCACGCCCGACCATTGTAGCCGGCGATTTAAACGACGTAGCTTGGTCGCGCAGCACGCGTTTATTTATGCAAATAAGTGGTTTTTTAGACCCACGTAAAGGCCGTGGCTTTTACAACACCTTTCACGCAAGTTACTTTTTTATGCGCTGGCCGCTTGACCATTTATTTCACAGCCAAGGCTTTAAAGTAAAACGCATTAAGCGCCTTGCTAAATATGGCTCTGATCATTTTGCATTACTTACCGAACTGGTGTTTGAAAACGCCAAGCAGCAATCATTAGAAGATAAACCAAAAGAGCTTAAGCAAGAAGAAATTCAAGAGCTTGCTATGAGCAAAGCCGATAAGCGAAAGGTGCCAAGGTTTGAGAAGAAGTGATAGCTATTAGTTTTTAGCTATTAGCTGTTAGTTGAATATGTTTAAACTTGAACGCCCAAGTTTAACTCATGGTACTTCATCAGCTTGTGTAGGTCGGATAAGCGAAGCGCCATCCGACACAGTAAAATACCTTGCCTTATGATCAATATTTTATGCAGTTGAGTGGGTCTGGGCGTGGAGTTGCCTTTCCGGTTTAACTCGTTTCTGCCCCAAAGTGAGTTGGAATAAATGCCCTAATATCTATTTTTCAGAAATAGCTAAACATTGAGTTTGACTTAAAATAAGAGTTAATTGATTTCCACACTGTGTAGCTCGCGCATATATTCAAAAAAATGAACAATGAGCGTATCTTCTTTTTCTGAATACCTTTAGTGTTAATAAAAATATTATAGTTGGCATTGCATTACATTTTTTGTTAAAAATAGTTTTAGTAATACATGCACATGCGCGTAACCTCGGCAGGAAGATGCATGAATGGCGCACTATAAAATTGTTATGCGATAGACAACGAGCCTATCGCAACGAAGCGTGCGGTGAGCCAGGTCACGCTTGTTGAGGTTCACGCCGCCTGGCGTGATAACGAAGCGCTCACCACGTTGACATTAAGACTGCGGAACCGGCATGGGGGCAAGGTGCTAGGCTCGGAGTTGCGCGACGCCGCACAGCTGCCGCAATCTAGATGAGAACTGAGCCAGAGGCTTTGCATTTGGTAGAACTTCAAATATAAAAGGATACCCAGAATGTCGAACAAAGCTCTTTACATCACAGCTGCCGCATCGGTCCTGGTTGCCGTATGCGTACTGCACTTTTCGTCATCCGACACGCAGAATGTGTCTGGTTTCGCCGTTGACACCACTGCCGGAATCAAGGCTGCGCAGTGGAGTGACAACGTCACCATCACGCTGAACCCCGAAGAGCGGACGTTCCGCTACCAATCAGATGGCATCCCCTCAACCTATTTAGCCGATGCCTATCTGGTTCCGGACGATCCTAGTATGATGCCGTTCAGTACCAACCCGGACGCGACATTCTGGACGCTTGATGCAGGCGACATCGAGGCATCTCTCATCGACACGACGATCACCACGCAGCCCGTCTATTCTGAAACGCCCACCCAGACAATGTTGGGGGAGATCGGGTTCGCCATCAACGGGGCACGCATCTTCAATGACTACGAGGATATGGAGCAGACCATCGTGGCTCTCGACGACAACATCATCCACGATCACGCGGCATTTGTGGATGAATGCAACGGCCACCCTCTGGGCGACGGCACAACCTACCACTATCATGGCGTACCGATCTGCCTGAGTTCCAAGGTCGACGTAAGAGGGGAGCATTCGAGAATGATCGGCGTGTTGCAGGATGGGTTTCCCGCGTATGCCAATCAGGGGGAGGGCGGTGTCGTGATGACCAATGCCGATCTGGATGAATGCGGCGGGCATTTTGGCGTCACCCCCGAGTTTTCCGATGGCATCTATCACTACCATCTGACCGCGGACGAAGCCCCCTATTCCATTGATTGCTATCATGGAGAGGTCGAAATAGCTGCTCGTGGCGGCCGCCCCGACTTTAAAGCTGTGGCCGAAAAATTGGGCGTCAGTGAGGCAGCCCTGACCGAGGCCCTCGGCGATGGCCCACCGGATCTCGACGCGGCTGCGGAAGCCCTTGGCATTTCGGTCGATGAATTGCGCGCGGTTCTGCCCCCGCCTCCGGGTCAATAAGGCAGCGCGCGATGGAAAAGCTCGCCTATCTCATTATCGGGGCCGCCGTCGCGGTGATCGTGATGACTCTTTTCCCGCTTGCTCAAGATACAAATGGGGCATCGGACACTGCCAAGGCACCGATGCAAATGACTATGAGCGGCATGGTCGGCCATTCCCATCCGCCCCGTGAAGTGTCCGCCGAACTGCCCGCGCCCACGGTGACGCATCTTGTCTTCCCCGACGCGATGGACGGCTACAATGTGCAAATTCTGACGGAGAACTTTACCTTCACCCCGTCGCGGATCAACCGCAAATCGGTCTTCAACGAAGGCCACGCCCATATCTACTTGAACGGCGCGAAGATCGCGCGGGCATATTCGATGTGGTTCCATTTACCCGGCAGCTTGATGCAACCGGGTGAGAACACGGTGACCGTTACGCTTAACGCGAACGATCACGGAGAATGGAGCCGGGACGGTGAGCCGATCTCGTCGACGGTAATAGTCCATGGCCCTGTAACTCGAGGCGGACAAGTAACCCGTTGAAACGCTCGCGTTTAGTGGGTTACCTATATAGGGATTGAATGGCCGTTAATGACCGATCTTGCCCTGAACATACGAATCGTCCTACGGCCGGCCACTGGTGCGAGGCGTTACTGATTAAATACCCTAATGAGGTTATGTTCACAACGAGTTTACCTACCGGTTGCACATCGCTCTTACCTGCCTAGCCTATCTGAACTCTAAGCTTAGTATCAGTTTTTCCATATCAATTGTCAGCTTAGTTTTAATTTTCTCACTGTGTTTATGGCTTTAAATACACTTGTTGGATAGGAATATAAGTGCATAAAACCTGCAGATTCGCGCATAAAAAAGCCTAAAAGTGATTGCTCACCTTTAGGCTTAATAACATTTTTAAAACGCGTATAAATACTCTTTTAATACGCGTATTTTTCGTGTGTAGCTAAATTAGCTATTAATCATAATGCATTTGATATTCACAAATTCGCGCATACCAAAGCCGCCGTGCTCTCGGCCGTAGCCACTTTCTTTAACACCACCAAACGGTAGGTTGGGTTGGGCAAGGCCGTAACCGTTAATGTTGATCATACCGGTATCAAAGTGCTTTTTAGCCAGTTCTATGGCTTTTTTCTCGTCTTTGGAGAAAATACCACCGCCTAAACCATAGCGAGAGTCGTTAGCGATGCGCATTGCATCGTCGTTGTCTTTTGCTTTAATGAGCGAGGCTACAGGGCCAAATAATTCGTCGTCGTATGCTGGCATGCCCGGCGATAAATTATCAAGAATAGTCGGTGGGTAGTAGTAACCTGTTTGCGAAGGTACCTCGCCACCTGTAACTACATTTGCACCGGCTTTAACAGATTGCATTACTTGGTCGTGAATTTTATCGCGTAAATCTTCACGAGCCATTGGGCCTAAGTCTGTATCTTCAGCCATCGGGTCGCCCATTTTTAATGCTTCAAATTGCGCTTTAATTTTTTCTTTAAAGTCATCATATAATGACTCTACAACCACAAAGCGTTTTGCCGATACGCAAGTTTCGCCGTTGTTGATCATGCGCCCTGTAACACAGGTTTCAACAGCAAGGTCTAAATCGGCATCATCAAGAACTAAGTAGGCATCGTTGCTGCCAAGCTCAAGCACTGTTTTTTTAACGTGCTTGCCGGCTTCTTCGGCTACTTTTTTACCCGTGCCATCACTGCCTGTAAAGGTTACGCCGCTGATTGCTTTGTGCGAAATAAGCGCGCTGGCAGTTTTGCCATCAATCAGTAAGTTGCTAAAGCAATAGTCAGGGAAGCCCGCTTGTTTAAATAAGCTATCGATTTTCTCTGCCATGCCAAATACATTGCCCGCATGTTTAAGTACGGTCGTGTTACCAGCCATAATGTTAGCGGCACTGTAACGGATTACTTGATAAAGCGGGAAGTTCCAAGGCTGAATGCCTAATAAAACACCGGTTGGCTGGTAGCTAATAATAGCGCGGCCGCCATCCATATCGCGCTCTTCATCGCCAAGTACTTGTGGGCCGTTTTCGGCTGTGTAACGACAAATACCAGCGCACAGTTCAATTTCTTGAAAGCCTTGCTCGTACACTTTACCCATTTCTTCGGTCATTAATTTAGCAATAGCTTCTTTTTGCTCTTCAAATAAAGAGGCTAATTTATTTAAACATTTAGCACGTTCGGTAAATGAAGTTTGACGCCATTTTAAATATGTTTCGTGAGATTTTTCGACTACCTGTTCAGCTTCTTCTTGAGAAAGCAGTGTGTAGGTATCAATGGTTTGCTCAGTTGCGGGATTAATCGTTTTAACTGTGTTACTCATTTTTATCTCCTTACAAATTAGTTATCGGTAAGGGTGCAAACACAAAGCCAGTTTGTTTTATAAAGCAAAATTTAGCTTAAGTATTTGAATAGTAATAGCTTTAAGTTTTATGATGTGGCGAAAATTAAAACTAAGTAATGAGCAAGCAGTAAAAAATACTGCTTTATGCAATTTTTACAGCCTTAGTTAAACAGTTGCTGTGCTATTTGTTTTAGTAGGTAAGTTTCACGAATGATAGACAACCCTTGTTTGTCGCTAAGGCTGATTGTGCGCTCGTTGTGTGCAATGGCGTCGTGAATATTAACCCATTCAGGCGTCATACCATTTTGTTGCTCGTAATGTTCAAGCTGTGCTTTACCAAGTGCTTTGTCTGCATCGCATAGATAGCAATACGACTGAATATGTATAATATCAAAGTCGTCTTTATACCAAGGGCGGTATTCTTCGTATAACCCAAACGGTTTAATAATTTGTATATTTTGCGCGCCAGTTTCCTCGCTAAGCTCCCTTATTAACCCTTGCTCTAGGGTTTCACCTTCATCCACACCGCCGCCGGGTAAGCTGTAGTCTTCGTAGCGACGGGTATACATTAATAAAATATGTGCATCTTTAATCACAATAGCGCGGCCTGTACGGCGAGTAAATTGAGTGCCTTGGTTTAAATTTATACCAGGATGAACCATGGTTTTTAATAATTGCATTTTGTCTCCTTTTTATGACGTTAAAATTGTATCAGCTGGTATAATGGGTGAGTAATGAAAATAATTATAATTTCTAAAAAAATTATGATCGATATGGCTTAAGTGTACGTACATACTTGGTTATTAAAATTAAACGTTAAAAGACTCAATAGTTTAATCATTTTTTAGAGATTCTTGTCGCCCCTTTTATTTGCATAATAGGGCGCGTAGAATAACAAGAAAAGCATAGGGATTTATCATGTTAAACATACTTTTAGTCGACGATGACGTTGAATTTAGTGACGTTGTTTGCCACATTGTCGAATTCCTCGGACACAACATTTGTACTGCAACCAGCTTAAAAGAAGCGCATCAATGGTTTGAAAATAATACCTTTGATCATGTGTTGCTCGATTTTATGCTGCCAGATGGCAGTGGCCTTCATTTGCTTGATCATTTAAAAATGATTGGACAGTCTCCTAAAGTAACGCTTATTTCTGGCCACCCTTCAGTAAAAGGGATTTTGGCAGATATGTGCGAGCAAGATGTTGGGCATTTATTAAAGCCACTACAACGCGAAGACCTAGAGCTGGTATTAAACGGCCCTAAAAAAACAGTTAAAAAGACAAAAGCTCCAGCTATTACACGCCACTTTAATAGTCTAATTGGTGAATCAGCGCCAATGCAAAAGCTTTACACCATGATTGAGCGTGTAGCTAAAACCAATGCTAATGTAATGCTAATGGGTGAAAGTGGTGCTGGTAAAGAGGTGGTTGCGCAGGCTATTCATAATGCTAGCCAATGCGAGGGTCCTTTAGTGGCAAGCAACTGTGGTGCTTTATCTAAAGAGCTAATCGGTAGTGAACTATTCGGCCATGAAAAAGGGGCGTTTACTGGTGCAATTGCCCGTAAAGAAGGGGTATTTGAGCAAGCTGATGGCGGCACATTATTTTTAGATGAAGTCACTGAAATGCCTATTGATATGCAGCCAAACTTACTGCGTGTGCTTGAAACTAAAAAGGTAACACGCGTAGGTGGCAATCGTGAATTGCCTATAAACTGCCGCGTTATTTCTGCTACTAACCGTTCACTGACTGATCTGGCACAAAATAATGTTATTCGTGAAGATATTTATTTCAGACTTGCGGTTTTCCCTATAGATATACCCGCACTGCGTGAACGAAAAGAAGATATACCATTGCTTGCTAAAGCTTTTTTAGAACAGCTTAACGATGAAAATGGCACTGCGTTTTACTGGCATAATGAGCAACTCAAAGAGCTTCAGCAATACGAGTGGCCGGGTAATGTACGTGAACTGCGCCATGCTATTCATCGTGCCTTTATTATGAGCGATCCGCAGACAAGTGAAATTACCTTACCAGATAGCTTAGAGTCGCCGTTTTCGCGGGTAAATACGCAAGCAGCAGACAACCATGTTTCGGCTGGGCAAACAATCGAAGAAGTTGAAAAAGAGCTAATTCACGCCACGCTAGATAAAGTGCAAGGGAATAAAACACTCGCTGCGCAAATGCTAGGGATCAGCACAAAAACGTTGTATAACCGATTAAACGCATACGGTGGAATTGGAGAATATAAATAACCTGAACTGTAAATAATAAACCTATCTCTAGCAGCTATTTTCAACGTTAACTACGTAGAAATTTTTTGCAATAGGCCAGCTATTGACGCGTAAATTTGCCTTGTTTTCATTGAAAATCTCTGGCTAGAGAAAGTAAATTTTGTGATTACTGTAATTTAATATTTTAGTAAGTTTGTTAACCAGAGTTCAGGTTAAAAAAGTATAGGAAGTAATATGAGTGAGGAAAAAGAAGTAAATACGCTAAATAAACTGGTACACGATGCAAGAGCGCCGCTAAATAGAATTTCTATGAATGCAGAGCTTATTAAGCTGGTGTTAGAAAACGATATGCCAAAAGACAAAGCGTTAGCAGCACTCGATAAAATAATTTCAAACTGTCAGCAATGTAGCGAAAGCTTACAAAACATTACTGATTTTAATAATAAGTAGCCATTTAAAATTAGGTATTTACATATAATGAGTAAGCAAAAGCAGCAGGGTAAAACGAATATAACGTGGGCCGCTTTTATCGCGATAGTACTATGCATAGTGGTAGGTAATGCATTTTTAGCATTAAGTACTATTCAAGGATTAACGCAAACACAAAAAAGTTTGGATAATACCAGCTTATTAGCAGATGCTATAGAGCGCCTTCATTTATCAATTGTGCAGGCAGAATCTGGCCAGCGTGGCTACTTACTCACCGAAGAAGATGACTACCTAATGCCTTATTACGATGCGATAGGGCAAATAGAATCGCAAATACAGCATGTAAAGTCTCTACATTCTGAAATTGATGGACAAGCAGAACGAATTGCACAATTGTTAGTGTTAACCGAAGCTAAAATTAACGAGCTTAAAAAAACGGTTAAACTTGCCACTAATGATAAAGAACGCCGTGCATTGTATTTATTAAATACGCACAAAGGGCGAGAACTGTACAAAGATATTCGCGCTAAAGTTAATGATATTCAAGAACGAGAACTGTTGTTTAAGGTAAGTCATTTTTCGAAGTTGGCACAAATAAAAAATGAGGCAAAAATCACCTTTGCTATTACAGCGGTTACCAGTGCGCTTTTAATAATAGGTATGTTTGTATTAACACGGCTAAATTTAAGAAATGAGGCTAAATACCGCGAAGAACTTGAAAGGCAAAACGAAACACTTGCGAGTAAAGTGTCTGAGCGTACCCAAGAGCTTACCTTATATTCAGATGAGCTTAGCCGCTCAAACCGTGAGCTTGAAGAGTTTGCTTTTGTTGCCAGCCATGACTTACAAGAACCACTACGAAAAATTCAAGCATTTAGTGATCGCCTAGAAACCATGTTTAAAGATGAGCTGGGCGAAAAAGGCATCGATTATATAGGCCGTATGAAAAATGCAGCACAACGTATGTCTAATCTTATTAACGACTTGCTAGAGTTTTCGCGGGTAACAACGCGAGGTAAAGACTTTGACGACACTGACTTAAAAGGCGTAGTGAACGATATTTTAAGTGATTTAGAGGTCGCCATAAATGAAAGTAATGCGCAAGTAGAGGTGGGCGAACTGCCAGTTATTCAGGCCGATAAAAGCCAAATGCAGCAGCTATTTTTAAACTTACTATCTAACGCTGTTAAGTTTAGAAAACCAGGTGAAGAGCCACATATAAGCGTAGCGTACGAGTATAAAGACGAGTTTAGCGAAGATCATAACGAAAAAGTGGGCTGGCAAATTATCACTATAAAAGATAATGGTATTGGTTTCTCACAAGAGTATGCTGATAAAATATTTGTACCATTTCAGCGCTTGCATGGGCGCTCGGAATATAAAGGCACAGGGATTGGGCTTTCAGTTTGTAGGCGTATAGTTGAGCGGCATGGTGGGATAATTACCGCTCATAGTAAAGACGGTGAAGGGGCAACCTTCATAATAAAATTACCTGTGGAAACAACGCTTTTCACACTTCAAGGAGAGGCTTAGATGCCGTATTCAAAAGTGAAACCTATTACAATATTAATGGCTGATGATGACGAGGACGATCGCCTACTTACGCAAGATGCGCTGGCTGAAAGCCGTGTACTAAACGAGCTGCATTTTGTGGAAGATGGGGTTGAATTATTAGAGTACTTAGAGCGAAAGGGTAAGTTTGAAGATAAAAGCTCATCGCCACGCCCTGGTCTGATTTTGCTTGATTTAAACATGCCGCGCATGGATGGCCGTGAAGCACTTGAGGCTATTAAAGCAAACCCTAACCTTAAAGGTATACCTGTTGTTATTTTAACCACCTCTAAGCAAGAAGAAGACATGGTTAAAGGGTACAATCTAGGCGCAGCTTCATACATAACGAAACCGGTAACGTTTGATGGCTTGGTTGATTTAATGAAAACCCTAGGAAAATACTGGGTTGAATTTGTAGAGCTGCCAACAACGTTTAACGACTAAATAATACCAATCCGCAATAATACTTAATCATACGAATTGGTATAAGTAGCAACAATAAGCCCCTAAATAGGGGCTTATTAAATGCCATTGAAAGGAGATAGCATGTTAGATAAAGTGACTCGCTTACTTTTAGTAGAAGATGATGAAGATGATTACATCCTTACACGCGACTACTTAGACCAGTTAGATTCACATACATTTGACATAGATTGGATAAGCTCTCCTGAGCAGGCAATAAGCATATTAAGTAAAAACGAGCACGATATATGCTTGCTTGACTACCGATTAGGTGCCTCAAATGGGCTAAGTGTATTAAAAAAAGCCATTGCTAATGGGTTTAGCGGGCCAATTATTATGCTTACGGGGCAATCTAATGATGAATTAGACTCCGCAGCGCTGGATGCCGGTGCTGTAGATTACCTTATAAAAACAGAAATGAGCTCGAGCCGTTTTGCCCGTGCTATACGTTATGCGCTGGCACGTAAAGATGTTGAAGGCGAGCGAGTAGAGCGTTTAAAAGCCGAAGCTGAAAACCGCTCAAAAGATAGGTTTTTAGCCCACTTAAGCCACGAATTACGTACCCCGCTTTCATCTATATTAGGTTACACAGAGCTATTGCTGCAAAGTGACTTTAGCAAACAGGCCGAGAACGAATTAGGGGTTATTTACCGAAACGGTAAACACCTACTGAGCTTGTTAAATGACGTGCTCGATTTATCTAAAATTGCTGCTGACAAATTAGAGCTTACATTAAGTGAAGTAAACTTAGATAGCATGCTTGCTGATGTTTACACCTTAATGCGTGTATCTGTGCTTGATAAAGGCTTAAAGCTTCGCTTTGAGTCTCTACAGCCTTTACCGCTTATTGTGAGACTTGATGCCACCCGCGTACGTCAAATACTCATTAACCTAATCAATAATGCGGTTAAGTTTACTGAAAAAGGCGAAATTGTAGTTAGCGCCTGGACCGAGTGGGTTGAAGGGCAAGAGATGCTATTTTTTAGTATTAAAGACTCAGGTATGGGGATTGCCCCTGAAAAACAAGCACTCATTTTTAAACCCTTTGAGCAAATAGCCGATGTTGAATCTCGATCTGTTGGCGGCGCTGGTTTAGGGCTCGCTATTTGTGCTGAGCTATTAACGCGTATGCACGGCAGTATTGATTTAACCTCGAGAATGGGGGAAGGCTCTACTTTTACTATTTCAGTGTACCCAGGCGATATTAGTGAAGTGGAACGCCAAGTATTAAACTTTAGTAGTGGCTCGCAGTTACAGACAAAATCTGCACCGTGTAAAGTAACAGGCCGCGTATTAGTGGTTGATGATTTACGCGATTTACGGATGTTAGTTGGTCATATGATTAGCACGTGTGGTGCGCGTGTAGATTATGCAGAGCATGGCCAACAAGCACTTGAAAAAGTAAGAATCGCACAAGCGTATCGCTCCCCATACGATATCATCTTCATTGATATCCATATGCCTGTAATGGGGGGGAAAGAAGCCACCATAGAGCTTAGAAAAATGGGCTACACAGGCCCAATTATTGCGCTTACAGCCGCAACAATGAAAGGCATACACGAAGAGCTTGCCGCACTCGGCTTTAACGATGTAATACCTAAGCCCGTTGATAGCTCCTCTTTGTATCAGTGTTTACAAGATTTTTTAGTATCTCCAGAGCACGCGCCTCAAGCTAAAAACATACACAGTGATAAAGCGGTAGTAGAGAAAAAACAGCGATTTTTGTTGGTTGAAGACGACCAAGATGCTGCGCAAATTACACAGTTACTGCTAGAGAGTCTAGGAGTAGAAACTGTGATCACCTCAACGTGTGCACAGTGTTTACAAACCCTAAATCATGACCAGCAATTTGATAAGGTATTGCTTGATATGCATTTACCTGACGGCCGTGGTGTAGATTTAGGGAAGCAAATTAATGAACGTTACCCTAACTTAAGCTTAGTGATTGTTAGTGGTGCAGAGCCTGATCCTAAGCAGATTAAAGATTTAAATATTAATCATGTACTTTTAAAACCGATTAATCTGAGCTTATTAGAAACCTTGATCAGCACGTAACTTAGAAGTGATTTTATGCAGTCAATTAAACTAGAAAGTGAGTTATTAACGCCCTCGAAAATAGTGTGTGTTGGGCGTAATTACACCGCACATATTGCCGAACTTAATAATGAGCTACCAGATCAAATGGTATTGTTTAATAAGCCAAATAGTGCCATAACGGATACCTTATTTACTACGCATAATAACGACACGCTGCACTTTGAAACTGAGCTGTGTTTTATTATTAAAAATAATGAGTTAGCGGGCGTCGGTTTAGGGTTAGATTTAACTAAACGTACTGTGCAAAGTAAGCTTAAAAATAAAGGGTTACCGTGGGAGCGCGCGAAGGCATTTGACGGCTCGGTATTACTAACGCCCTTTGTAAGTATTGCGGATGCTGAGCAGGCGTTTACGTTTGAGCTTAAAATTAACGATAAAGTTATTCAGCAAGGTGATACACAATTTATGATACACAAGCCTAAAGATATTTTAAGTGAAATTAATGAGTTTATGCACTTAGAAAATGGCGATGTAATAATGACCGGGACACCTGCAGGCGTTGGGGAAGTGCCTGCAAACAGTGTATTTACAGTTAGCCTATATGCTAATTCGGCGTGTTTGTTATCTCAACGTTGGCAGGTTCAGTCGTGTTAAGTATTTGCTGTTGGTAATACTTAGAAAACTGAGGGAAACTTTGTTCTAACCAAAAACGCTGACTATTTATATAAGCAGGCGAGTGTAATACCTGCTTATGTAGCGCTTTATTGATTTTATCAAGCGCTTTGGTAGCAAAGTTATTTGGCGCTCTTACTGCACATCCTATCGCTCCTAAAACAAATTTTCGGGAGTCTTCTTCTATTGGTACACTGACAATATTTTTAAATCGACTGTGATTTACAAAATAATCTCCCAGAAACGGGTAGTCTATTGTGTAATCTAAAAAGCCGCGGCTTAATCGAGCAATCACTGCTTGGCTTTCATTTTCACTACTCCAGCTCAGCGATGCTTTACGATACACCGTGGTATTTTCGATTATTTTATTAATTTCTGAAGTAAACTTGCGCGCCGCCGCTTGACCATATACATATTGCTCGTCCGACAATAAATGAATAAGTTTAATAGGGTTCCCGTGTCGAGCTTGTATTTCTGCTGCCAGTTTTTGCGTGGTTAAAACCGAAAAGGGCGGGTATACCGTTGTTGGGGTAGAAAACTGTAGTACATCATTAGCTGTTTTTTTATGAATCACACACGGAAAGCACACATTATCGCCTTCATTTAAGTGCTTATTAATTCGCTCTTGCGGCACAATTAAGCGCGTGTGTTTTACATCATCAATAGTTTGGATGAGTTGCTCTGTGAGATTATCGCAAACCCCACCCTGAGGGGCGTGTGAGTCTTTATCTATATGAAACGGAGGCGTGTAACTTTGTAACCACACAATTTCTTCAATTGGGTGTGTATTGTCAGCGTACCCGTAATGTGAAAAACCACCCAGTACAACGCAAAATAAAACTATATTTTTAAGCATAACCCACTAAAAATAATCCATTTAAGTTAACTTTAGTATAGTTTTACTTTGCATATGTTCAAATTTAACAACGGAATAGGCAGTAATTAAACCGCCTATTATTTTGCTTTAGTATGGCTGCGGGTAATCTTTAAAAATTGCGCCAATTTCAGCAAGGGTGTCATTGCTTAAAGTTAAGTTAAATGCGTCAATATCTTCTTTTAATTGCGCCATATTAGTCGCACCAATAATTGATGAAGTAACGCCATCGACTTGATTACACCACGCAAGGGCTAATTGTGCCGGTGTTATACCAATTTCATGCGACAAATCCACATAGCGCTGCGTTGCTTTTTGCGCGTTAGGGGTATCCCTGAAAATGCCATTTCGCTGCATAAATGTCCAACGCGAGCCCGCTGGGCGTGCACCGTTTAGGTATTTACCCGTTAGTAGGCCAGCAGCAAGCGGCGACCAAGGTAAATAAGCAATGTCTTCATGAATACATTGCTCAATTAAGTAGGGCCAATCTTTAGCGTGCGCTAGGCTAAATTCGTTCTGAATCGAAACTATTCGCGGTAAGTTATGCGCTTTAGCTAAATTTAAAAACTGGCTAACGCCCCATGGCGTGTCATCTGAAAGACCACAAAATTTTATTTTGCCGGCTTTAACGCACTCATTAAGGCCTTCTAAAATATCTAGCATGCCAGCTTGTTGTTGCTCGGTATTTACGTCACTAAAAGTAAGTTTACCTGGCCACTGCCTGCCAAAATGCGGGGTAGAGCGATTAGGCCAGTGCAATTGATATAAATCTATGTAGTCGGTTTGTAAACGCTTGAGGGAGTTATCTACAGCCTCAATAACCGCGCTGCGTGTTATATCGCCGCCATCACGTACCCACGACAAGCCGTTGCCCGCAATTTTAGTGGCCAATACAATATCACCGCGTTTTTGTTGGTTGCGGTTTAGCCAGTTACCAATAATTTGCTCTGTTTTACCGTAAGTGTCTGGTGAAGGAGGAACGGCATACATTTCGGCGGTATCAATAAAATTAACGCCTTGCGCTAAGGCATAGGCTATTTGCTCATCTGCCTCTTGTTGGGTATTTTGTTTACCCCAAGTCATGCTACCTAGGCATACTCTTGAAACATCAACCCCGCTGCTGCCTAACGGACTGTATTGCATGTAAAATCCTTAAATTGTGTAAGATCTTGAGTGTGGCTTATTAATACCAGCTCGCATACTATTTAATTAAGCGAATTGGTGTAATGCCGATAATAATGGCTCAGTGATCGTCGCCTTTTGCCCCGTTTTAAAGTCAAACATAACTACTTGAGAGTAGCCTGTTGTAGTAACAGCTTGCTGTGCATGACTATATACAGAGTAATTCATCATAAAGCGGTCGCTTTTTATATCCGAAATAGTAATACCTACGGTTAAAGTATCTGGAAAGGTTACAGGGCGCTTGTAGCGAATGTTGTTTTCGCTAATAACGGGACCTACGTCACCTGGTTTTATCGTATCAAACTGGTTTATTTTATTTAAAAAGTCGATGCGCGCAATTTCAAAGTAACGCAAGTACACCACGTTGTTTACATGTTGTAGGGCGTCCATATCGGCCCAAGCGACGGTGATATCGGTATGAATAGGGTGCTGTTCTTTGAACCTTTGCATGTATGTGTACTCTTAGTTTTAAATGAATCAGGTTATCAATATGGTGTTTGTAGCTCAAGACAATAAATACCATGTTTTTTTATAAGATGATTGTACCTATTTATTTTTAGGACTACAGTTAATTAACACAGACCACACACACGAGAACACACATGCAAAATATAATTAATTGGGCTTTAGCCAGTTTAATTTTTATAGCATCTTTTGCTTGCTACGCTATGGGTAATGCTTCAGGCGGTATCATGCTTTTAGCTGCGGGGTTTTTATTGGAATTTGTTTTTTGGCTACATTGCTTTAAAAAAGAAAAGCGCTTTAAGCTGCCGTTTTAAAAGCTGTATAAAGCTTGCTTAATTTAAACGCCAAACTTACTAGCGATTTTACTTTAGCAAGTAAACTGGCTTTATTAACCTTGCTTAATGAAAGTGAATCCTTAATAATGGCTGTATAAATAAACAGTTGTTATGTGGTAATGAAAAAGTTTATTCATATCGACATGGACTGCTTTTATGCAGCGGTTGAAATGCGTGATAACCCCAATCTTGCCAATGTGCCTTTAGCCATTGGTGGTAATAGTCGCCGAGGCGTGCTTTCTACAGCAAACTATAAAGCGCGCGAATATGGTGTACGCTCGGCTATGTCTAACTATCATGCCAAACAATTATGCCCAGATTTAGTTATTGTGCCTGGGCGAATGGCTGTTTATAAAGAAATTTCTAACCAAATACGGGCTATATTTAAACGTTATACTGACCTAATAGAGCCTTTGTCGCTTGATGAAGCCTACCTAGACGTCACCAATAGCTCGGCATTTAAAGGTAGTGCTACGCTTATTGCTCAACAAATTAGAGCCGATATTTTCAACGCTACTGGCCTCACTGCCTCTGCAGGCGTTGCTCCCATTAAGTTTATTGCGAAAATTGCTAGCGATGAAAACAAACCCAATGGCCAGTTCGTTGTATTACCAGATGAAGTTGATTCGTTTTTAAATAATTTGCCGCTGGGTAAAATACCTGGTGTGGGTAAGGTCACCCTTGAAAAGCTTAATTTAAAAGGATTGTATACAGGTAAAGATGTTCGCGAGAAAGGTGTGAATTGGATGCAACAGCATGTGGGGAATTTTGGTGTATCGCTTTATCAAAAATGTGCTGGCGAATACATTGGTAAAGTAACAACCGAGCGAGTACGTAAATCACTCAGTGTTGAGCATACTTATGAATACAACAAAAATAGCTTACAAGAGTGTCTAGATCAGTTGCCTAAATTACTGGAAGAGCTGACAGCGCGTCTTAATAAACAACAGCTACAAAATCGTATAAATAAATTAAGCGTAAAAGTGAAATTTGCAAATTTTGTGGTGACCAGTGCCGATCAAGCTCATCATCAATTAAACACAGCTATTTTTACTGAGCTACTTTCAAAAGCGTATCAACGGGGTATGCAGCAACCGGTGCGTTTACTAGGCATAGGGGTGGGTGTTAAAAATGAACCTAATTTAAATCTACAATTGAGCATTCTAGATTAGAGTGTACTTGAGTGTAACACCAAGTTGCCAGATTAAAATGAGCTCATCGCAGGTGGCTGGTTTTGTGTTTTTATATCAACGATAATAGCCTCTTATGTTTTCTAACAGGAGCTTTACTTATGGCATATCCTCAAGCGATAGCTGCACAATCACTCAGTGCAAGCTTTGCAGCATTTTCTCACGATGCACTTATTATAATTAGTGATGACTTTTCTCAACTTCCGAATAACTCACTACGTGATGCCATTGAATCACAGGCTAAAGTAGACTCTCGTATTGGTAAACAAGTTACGTTTTTAGTAATTGATAATCTACGCGTTGTTTTAGCACCTACAGGGCCGCTTAATCGCGATTACGATGATGTAAGACGCTACTTTGATGCCGCCAAACTCGCGATTAACGAAGCAAAAGCCGCGGGCAGTGTAAACCCTGCTATTTACTTACCTAAATTACATACGGATGCGCGTTACCAGCATGCATTAGAGGTGGCGTATTTAGGTGCATGCCAAGCATTATGGCAACCTTTAGAGGCGCGTGAATACCACGGTGAAAGTATTGAGCCAATTACGCAAATTGGTTTAATTGATGCGAGTGAGCAAACAGTAAAAGCTGTTAACGCAATTGCTGCAGGCCAATATGCTGCGCGCGATTTATGCGGTACTGAGCCTGAACGTATGGCGCCACCACGCTTTGCCGATTACTGTGTTGAGCTTTTCAAAGGCTCTACAGTGGCAGTTGATGTGATTGACGACATAGACACAATAGATAAAAACTACCCTATGCTTAGCACCGTTGCGCGCGCATCTTATGCGGTTGAGCGCCACCACCCACGCGTAGTAAAACTAGAGTACGTACCAGAGGGTGAAGTAACGCGTACGCTAATGTTTGTGGGTAAAGGTTTAGTATACGACACCGGCGGCGCCGATTTAAAAGTAGGCGGTTACATGGCAGGTATGAGCCGCGATAAAGGCGGTGCTGCATCTGTAGCGGGCTTTATGAAAGCGGTTGCTGATTATCAGCCAAAAGGCGTTAAAGTGATTTCTTATTTAGCGGTGGTTCGCAATTCGATTGGTTCAGATTGTTTTGTACCAGATGAAATAATTACTAGTCGTGAAGGCGTACGCGTACGCATTGGTAACACCGATGCCGAAGGGCGTTTAGCTATGGGTGACCTACTTAGCGAAATGAAAGACTTGGCTAAAACACAAGTTAACCCAACTCTATTTACTGTAGCCACTCTTACAGGCCATGCGGCACGTGCTATGGGACCTTACGGTGCGTATGTTGAAAACGGCCCAGCACGCAGTGCTAATACGTCTCGTCAAATAGCGGATTGCGGTGATTTATGGGCAGATGCAGCAGAGGTTTCTCGCTCTCGCCGTGAAGACTACGACTTTATAAAACCGCGTACCTTAGCTGATGATGTTTTATCAAGTAATAATGCGGCTTCTGCGGTTACCGCTCGCGGGCATCAATTCCCTATGGCGTTTTTAGCCGTTGTTGGCGGACTTGATAAACACGGTAACGACTCTGAGCAGCCGCTTCCTTATGTACATATGGACATTGCTGGTAGTGGTGTTGAAGGCGGTGATTGGCAGCATGGCAAGCCAACTGCTGCATCAGTAACCAGCTTATTTGCACGCTACTGTTTGTAATACCAACTTGCAATAATACCTAATCATTTTAGGGGCTAGACGTGTCGCTATCTGTGGTAAAAATTTTCATTTACAACTAAATAGAAAATTTTTTGCCTAGGTATCAACACGTTTTTCCATCCTAAAAATAGATCACTTAATTATGCGAAATGGTATAAGCTAAAAACGCTTATGTAATAAAAAAGCCCTGTTAATTCAGGGCTTTTGTTTTTAAATTATTTTAACTTAAAGCGATTAACCACACTCGAAAGCCCTTGGCTACTTTGTTTAAGGTTGTCACTGGCATCGGTAAGCTGCTTGGTATTATTTAACGACTGCTCGGTTGATTGAGATAGCTCGTTAATACGTAAATTAACCTCGTCAGCGGCTTGCGTTTGCTGTTCGGTGGCACGGGCTATTTGGCTGTTCATGTCGGTAATTATGGATACCAGCCTTTCTATTTCATTGAGCGATGTATCGGCAGATGAAACTTGCTCTACAGTCGTCACCGACAGTGCTTGGCTTGATTTTACCGCCTCTACTGCTGCTTTAGCGCCTTCTTGCAATTTGGTGATCATGGTTTGAATTTCATCTGTGCTTTGCCCGGTTCTGCTTGCGAGTGTACGTACTTCATCGGCAACAACTGCAAAGCCTCTGCCGTGCTCTCCTGCACGAGCCGCTTCTATAGCAGCGTTGAGTGCGAGTAAGTTTGTTTGCTCCGATATACTTCTGATCACATCAAGCACAGAGCCTATGTTATTACTTTCGTTTGCTAAATCTTCAGTTACTTGGCTCACTGTTTCTATATTACTGGAGAGTGTTTCTATGGCGGTAATGGTACTGGCCACCACATTTTTACCGGTTGAAGCATTGTGTGCTGCATCGTTGGCGGCTTGTTCAGCGGCTTCGGCATTGCGACTCACATCATGAATTTGGTGCGTCATTTGCTCCATGGCGGCGGCAACTTGTGTAGAACTGTCGTTTTGTAGCTCAATGAAGGAATGGCTTGTTCTACTAGACTCATCAACTGTGTGAGCGTGTCGGCTTACATCATCTGCACTGTGCGATACATGTACTAACGACTCGCGCATTTTTAAAACAAATAAATTAAAAGAACGTGACAGCTCGGATATTTCATCATTGCCCGACTCGTTTAGCGTACGGGTTAAGTCACCTTCACCTTGCGATATGTTTTTCATCATTTCTGCGGCAAGGCGAGTCGGCGTGAGTATACTTTTACCAATAAAGTAACTTAATACAATGACAGCAATAATCATCACTAAGGCGCTAATTATGATTAGATTACGCTGCTCACTAAACGCTTCATCTATTGAATCTAGGTATACGCCTGAGCCAATAATCCATTGCCACGGGTTAAAGCCTTTTACAAATGCGACTTTACCTACTGGCTGTTCTTTTCCTGGTTTTGGCCATTTATAAGGAATAAACCCTTCTTTTTGTTGTTTTACAATGTTAACCATTTCTACAAAAAGTGCTTTGCCATCGGGGTCTTTATTATTAGTTAAGTCTTTACCGTTAAGCGCAGGCTTTATTGGGTGCATTACCATTTTGGGTTGGTAGTTGTTTACCCAAAAATAATTTGTTTTGTCATAGCGCAGCGCTTTTATGGCCTCAAGTGCTTGCGTTTGAGCTTGTGCTTGTGTGAGTGTATTATTTTGTTCAAGCTGGTGGAAATGCTCAATAACACTGTATGCCGTTTCTACCACATTTTGGGTTTTTAGATATTGCTCGTTTTTTAGTGAGCTATATTGATGAGTTAAGCTAGAGATACTTAATACAATTAAGCCAAAAATAACTATGCCAACAAGTAATGACAGCCGCTGAAAAATACTAAAACGCCTTAAATTTAGCATAAATTGATCCTTATGTGTGTACACTCAATGTGCTTGTTTTAATGGTAGTAAAAAAGCGAGTTTAAGCTAGGTGTAAGCACCATTAAGACAAAAAAAAGGCTGATTTTTCAATCAGCCTTTAGTCTATTTAGTCGTCATATGATTATTTATCATCAAAATGTCGATTAAAGAAGTTTGTGATGGTTTGGTGTAAATGTGTTTGCACCTGTTTACCGCGTAAGCTGTGTTTTGAGCCTGGGTAGGTCATCATTTCAAACTGTTTTTCGTTATCTTGTAGTTGTTTAAATAATTTAGTGGCGTGGGTAAACAACACGTTGTCATCGGCCATGCCATGGTAAATCATTAATGGGCCTTTTAAGCCGTTAGCGTATGGAAATACGGCGCTGTCTTCGTAGCCTTTGGCATTCGTTTTTGGGTGCCCAAGGTAGCGCTCAGTGTAATGGGTGTCGTAAAGCGCCCAGTCGGTCACTGGTGCACCCGATACACCGGCTTGAAAGTAATCGCCCGCTTTAAACATGGTCATTAGGGCCATGTACCCGCCGTAGCTGTGGCCATAAATACCAATGCGTTGTGGGTCTACGTAATCAAGCGTGCGTAAAAACTCAACGCCTTTAATTTGATCTGCTACTTCTACAACACCTAAGTTTTTGTAAATAGCGTCTTCAAACTTTTTACCACGGTTGTAAGAGCCTCGGTTATCGAGCTGAAAAATAACATAACCTTGTTGCGCCATGTATTGAAAGTATAAGTTTTTGCTGCGCCAGCTATTTGTTACGCGCTGTGCATGTGGGCCGCCGTATACATTAACAATGACTGGGTGCTTTTTACCGTCTGCAATATTACTTGGTTTAAACAAGCGGTAATGCATTACTTGTCCATCTTCAGCTTTAATTGTGCCGTACTCTGGAGTTGCTAAATCACTTAAATAAGGTGTTAGTGGGTGGCTATCATCAAGCTTATTTTGTTCAAGCCATGTGATAAATTCGCCATTTACTTTACGAAGAGCCGCCGAGTTAGGCTTGTTTACCGATGAGCTGTTATCAATAAATGTTTTGCTGTCTTTTGCCATTACTACTTTGTGGTATTGGCCTTGTTCAGTGATACGCTTTATATTGCCTTTTTTAAACAGTGGTGCGCTGTATAAATGGCTTTCAAGCGGGGTGTCTTTACGTCCTGCAAAGTACACTATGCCTTTTTTCTCATCCACGCCTTTTAAGCTATCAACAACCCAGTCTCCTGAGGTGATTTGTCGAATTAGCTGGCCATTAGTGCGGTACAAATAAAGGTGTTTAAAACCATCGCGCTCAGAAGCCCAAACAAAATGCTTTTTGTCTTTTAAGAAATGCAGATCAAAGTTTAAATTGATCCATGTATCGCTGTTTTCAGTTAATGCGACTTTTTGCGTTTTAGTATCGCTATTGTAAAAGCGTAGTTCTAACTTATGCTGTGAGCGATTTTGCCATTGATACGAAAGAGTTGTGCTGTCTTTTAGCCATTTAGCACGGGCAATGTAAATGTCTTTATCGTCGCCTAAATCAATCCAGTCAACGTTTTGATTATTTAAAGATACAACGCCAAGTTGAATTTCAACGTTGTCGGTACCTGTAAATGGATAACGTTGGTTAAATAGCTTTACTTCGTCTGCGTATATTTCGTTACGGATAGCTTCTTTTACTGGGGTTTCATCTACGCGGGTAAATGCAATTTTAGATTCATCGCCAGCCCACCAGTAGCCGGTCATACGGCTCATTTCTTCTTGCGCTACAAATTCGGCCATGCCGTTTTTAATAACGCCGCCGCCATCTTTGCTTAGTTGTATTTCTTTGCCAGTATCAAGTGCTAATGCGTAAAGGTTTTGCTCGCGAATAAACGATACATAGTTACCTTTAGGAGAAAAGCGGGCATCGGTTTCAAACGCTTCTGTATTGGTAAGTTTTTTACTTTTACCAGACGCTAGCTCGTAATAATACAGATCGCCATTAAGTGGAAATAATAGGGCTTTGCCGTCTTTAGACCATTTGTACTCTAAAATACCTTTACCAAAAATACGTTGGCGTTCGCGGCGTGCTTTTTCCTCATCAGAGAGGTTTTCAGGGCCTGAAAACAGCTTTGCAGAATCAACCAGTATTCTGTTGGTATTATCTTTTAAGTTGTATTCCCATAAATCATAACGGTTGTAGTCATCGGTTTTACCTTGCAGGTAAGTTACGCGGCTACCGTCTGGCGAAAACTTAAGTTGTACGGGGGCTTTACCCGACAGGCTCGGGTCGTCAAAAATACGCTCTAGCGATAATGGTTTTGCTTGTACGCTTAGTGCGCCAACAGCTAGCGGGAGTGCGAGGGTTAAGTGTTTTATTTTTTTTAGCACAAGGTTGCCTTAGCTTATTATAAATATTGTATTAAATGGTAAAGCTAAGCGTGTGCAACTGCAAATAAATGCTATAAAGTGGCCATTATTAAAGACTAACTAGGATGTGACGATGACTAACCATACTTTTGAACTCGCCCCAGAGCTTAAGCGCGATTGTATAGAACTGGCAGATTGGCCTTTATGTAAAGTGCTATTACTTAACGATAGCCAATACCCTTGGTTTGTATTAGTACCCAGGAAACCTAATTTAAAAGAAGTTATAGATTTGTCTGAAGACGACCAAGTTGTATATTTAAAAGAGTCGGCCAAACTCAGCAAGCTTATTATGCAAGTGTTTAGCCCTGATAAACTAAACGTGGCGGCTTTGGGTAACATGGTGCCGCAATTACATATTCATCATATTGCACGTTTTACAACTGACGCTGCATGGCCTGCACCGGTGTGGGGTAAGTTCCCTGCAAAACCATACACAGATGAGCAAATAATAGCGCTAAAAAAAGCGCTGCAGTTATAAACCACAGCGCTTCATTAATCTATTACAAAGTATTACGTGTTGGGTTAGTTTAGGCCTAACACGTCTTTACCTTGTTTAAAGGTTACATCTACAGGAATATTAGCTTGGCTTAGTTTTTCTAAGTCTTTAGCAAGCTCTTCTTTAATATCGCCATGGGTGGCAATTAGCTGATCTACTTTTTCGTAATCGCCGTCACCTTGTAATGTTAAAATTAAGCGCGAAAGTTTAGCCATAGCCACGCCCATTTTTTCCATATTGACACGGTAGAAACCTTCTTCGTTTTTAGAAAATGCGCCTTCTTGAGCAAAAAAGTTAAAGCGGATCATGTTAGCTTTACCATGTGCGCTTGATGCACCAAAACGTACTGAGCGGAAAATACCTGCCATAAAGGTGGTGTAGTAATCTTCTAATGTACCTTCGGTAATTTCACCTTTTTTAAGTAACTGCTCAACCATGTATAAACCTAAAATATCGGCTTTACCTTCTTCAAGTGCGCTTGCGTGCTCTTGTAATGATTGGCGCACAGTGCCTTTATTTGTAATGGTGTTTTTAATACCTAGGCCGTGAGCGACTTCATGGAACATGGTATTGGCAAAAAAGGCGTTAAAAGTAATATGCTTACGTTGCTCAGGTACAATTAACTGCTCAGCAATCGGCACTAAAATTTTATCAAATTTTGCACGCATTGCGTTTTTAAGCTGCAGGCGACGAGTGCCTTTTTCAAGCTGTACTTGCTCATCGTTTGGTAAGTTAATAGCAATAGTTTTGCTGCCCGCATTTGAGTGACCTGCGTAGTAAACCACATCGTAAGCATTTAAATCGGCGTCTGAGCCTGGCACTTCTTGCTTATATTTAGCATCTACCGGTAAACCTTTTTGCAGCTCTGGTAAAAAGGCCGCAAATTTAGCAAGGCGCTCGCTCCATTTTAAATCTTTAATTAGTACATACGACTCATAAGCAGAGCGGTAGCCAAAGAGTTGATCTTCGTAAGTTTCAATTGGGCCAATAACCACATCAACTGGGTTATTTTTCATGTCCATCCAAGCAAAGTCAGAACCCTGAAAATCATCTTTTTGAAGTGCATCAGCACGTAGGTTTAAGTAATTGGCAAATTCTTTATCATCGGCAAGTTTACTGGCTTCACGTAATAAGTCAGCTGCTTTAGCTAACTCTTGCGCGTATTCTTTTGAATAAGGCACACTGTAAAGATTACCTTGCTCATCACGTTTGATTAATGAGTAAAGGCCTTTTTTATCATCTACGTCGGCATTATTTAGTTCTTCTTTTGTTATGTCGGCTGGGTAGAATTGCGCGCCAAGGGCTTTTTCTTTGTAGCCTGATAAAAATGGTTCATCACCATTTAAACGATCCCATGGGCCGTAGTTAATATCAGCAAATTTACGTACTTTTTCATCACTCAGCTTTGCTAAAAAAGCGTCTTTATTATCGCCAAAAGCCTGCTTCCAAAATAGATCGTCCATAATTTTAGAAGCGTCGATAAGCTTAGCTACCATGGCTTTTTGATTCTCACTTAAATGAGATAGGTCGGCTTCGAGGCTAAAGTCGGTGTAAATATCTAAACGTTGTTTATCAATGTTAATTAAATCTGGGCCAGCTTGTGCGGCACTTTTTTGAGCAAGCTCTACACTTGTGGCTTCGGTCGAAGAGGGGGCTTGCTCTGAGCATGCACTAAGAAAAACGACGCCAGAGAGTAAAATTGCTTGGCTAATTTTGTTTAAGATCATTTGAATGCCTGTTAAAAAGTAAGTTTAATTATTTGTATGGGCGAACTCTGAACGCTAGCGCATACAAACGTTTCCTTATAGTGACTGCATTAAAACAAAACTAAATAGTAAATAGCAAGTGTTTGGCGTTGTGTAGCATCTTAGGGCGATGAAGGCACATTAATAACAATTAATTTATATAATTTTCTTAACTTTATCGGTAAGTTAGATAATACTCATTGTATTACTCATTTTATCCGAGGTTAGCAGTTGCATTGCGGCCCAGAAACAAAAGGATGACAGTTCTATGTCTACAGAAAATGCACTATTAACGATTTTGGTTGATAGAATCAACAACGATACTTTGGTTTTACCTACCTTACCTGAAGTCGCAATTAAAGTGCGTCAAGCGGCTGACAACCCTGATGTAAACTTAATGCAAATGTCAGAGGTAATTAGCCAAGACCCAGCACTTTCAGCGCGCATGATTAAAGTTGCCAACAGCGCAATTATGGGTCGCACAGTTAAGGTATCTAACTTACAGCAAGCCGTTACTCGCATTGGCTTACGCCAAATTAAAAATATAGCAACCGCAATGGCAATGGAGCAGCTGTTTGTTTCTAATAATGAGCTAATAAAAGGCTACATGAGTAAAGCGTGGCAAAAAACGCTAAATGTGGCGGGGCACTCAATAACGCTTATGGCGTTTTATTTACAAAATAATAAACGCACATCGTTAAATAGTGACTCTATAACGTTGGCGTCGTTGGTATATAACATTGGTGTACTGCCTATTTTAACCGAAGCTGAGCGCCACCCAGAGGTGTTTGCTAACCCAAGCTTTTTAGCGCATGCAATTCAAAAACTCAGTGGTAAAATTGGTGGCTCAATTATGGGCGCGTGGGAGTTCCCACCTGAATTTGTAAATGTTGCTAGGCATTGGGCTGACCCTACATATCGCCCTGAAGAGATTGGTTATGTTGATTTTATTCGTATTGGCGCTATTTTAGAGGGAACATTACAGGTGTCTGATAAATCAGCGGCTTTACAAACCTACATAGATAAAGGTGTTATTCCTTCTATGCAGCTATTTTCAAGTGACGAATACAACGACATGCTTGAAAGTGTGAAAGACACATTTAGCTAATTAGCAGTTATAAAGGTGAAAGCAAAAAGCACGACTGAGTCGTGCTTTTTTAGTTTTAATAGCGCTTATAATTTTAGCGTTTTATAAATCTTCTGCATCACCTAAACCGGCCGTCAGCTCTTCAAGCAGTAGCTTGATTTCTTCCGAGGCTAAAATAAAGTCAGCATCTAGTTTAACCGCCATATCTTCTTTTGGAATATCGGCGTTTTCTTCTTTTAACGTTTCTGAGTAGCTTAAACGCTTGATAGAACCATCGTTTTGCAGCATAAATTTCAGGCGTTCTTGCCAGTCAAGCGCAAGTTTAGTCACACGTTTACCATT
This sequence comes from Pseudoalteromonas sp. P1-7a, assembly GCF_001401855.1. Classification (NCBI taxonomy): domain Bacteria; kingdom Pseudomonadati; phylum Pseudomonadota; class Gammaproteobacteria; order Alteromonadales; family Pseudoalteromonadaceae; genus Pseudoalteromonas; species Pseudoalteromonas sp. P1-7a. Next base: position 27,990 of record NZ_LKDU01000029.1, read on the forward strand.
TTCTAGGTGCGATTTAACTTCATCACATGATAAATCATGGCCTTTTAGTTTAACCTGTGCGCCACTGTCGTCGGCTTCTTCGAGTTCTGCATCAAACCCTATAGCAAAGTTTTCTGGCGTGCTGAAGTTAGTTAGCCAATCAGTTAAAAATACATCCAGGTCGTAGTTTGCAAACGCAGGAACTACCGGTAAAGTGCCCAGCGATTTACGCAGCAATGCAAGTAACTCTTCTGCTTTATTAAAACTGCCACTGTTTACTACAACCCACCCGTTTTCTTGATCGATAAAGGCAAACTGCAGGCTTGATTTTTTAAACGCTTGAGGTAATAAGGTCGTTAAAATGTTTTCTTTTAACTCGTCTTTTTCTTTCTTTTTAACCGGGCGGTTTTCTTCCGCCTCTATTTGATCTACTTTTTCGGCAACCATTTCATTAACAACAGATGCAGGTAGCACTTTTTCTTCACGTTTGGCACACACTAAAATGCTTTTTTGTGAAAAATGCGCCAGCGAATCACCATGCTTACCAAATGCTTTTGTCCAACCAAATGTAGAGAGGTCTTGAGAGCCACACGGGCGAAATACATCTTGCTCTAACGCTTTTTCAAACTCTTCTTGAGTGTACGAAACATCTTGCTTAAAGCGATAACAAATCAGGTTACTAAACCACATAAGGTAACTTTTCCATCTTATAAATTTACTCAATCATAGCAATAAAATGGGGTTCTCGAAATGGCTGATTTTAACCAAAGCCTTTATTGATTAAATAATGGCTTTGGCATATTTTTAGGAAACTCAATATGGTAATGCAGCCCTTTACCGGGTTCACTGTTAGCCTCTATTGAACCGCTGAGCGTTTGCTTAACTAAGTTAAAGGTTATATGTGTGCCCAAGCCACTACCGCCTTGGTCGCGCTTTGTAGTAAAAAAGGGGTCGAACAATTTAGCTAACTGCTCTTTTGTTACACCGTTACCGTTATCTTTGTAGTCAATCACAAGGAGCGTGTCATTGGCACTAATATTTATATCAATATTGCCCTGCGCAATATTATCAAAACCATGAATAATTGAGTTCATAATTAAGTTGGTAAAAATTTGGCTAATCGCCCCAGCAGGTAAATTTAGAACTAAATCATCCGCACACTGCAAGTTTATGGTGTGCTTGGTTTTTTTAAGTTTAGGGTGAAGCGACAAAATCACTTCGTTTAAGTAATCTTTAAAGTTAATTGTTCTTACAGCTTCACTGGCTTGATCTACCGCTATTTGTTTAAAGCTGGCAATGAGCTCAGAGGCTCTATCAAGGTTGGTTGTAAGCAAGCTCGTGCTTTGCTTGGCTTCGTTTATAAATTCTTCTAATGCTTTAGGCGATAAAGTTTTTTCTTTATACGCGCTTTCTAAGGTATTTAAACGCTCTTGCAAGAACGATATAGCGGTTACCCCGATACCAATAGGCGTATTTATGTCATGTGTAATGCCAGCAACAAGCCCGCCTAATGCGGCCATTTTTTCTGTGCCTACTAATCGCTCTTGAGCAAGGCTTAGCTCGTCAAGGTAGCGTTCGAGCTCTTTTTGTTTGGTTAATAACTCTTCTTCGGTGTGCCTACGTAAATCAACCTCTTCGGTTAACACTAGTTTTTGCTTTTCTAGTTCGTACTTCTGTTGCTGTAAATCCATCATTGCTTGACTTAAATTTGATGTTTTACGAGCAACATCCTGCTCAAGTTGTATATTGTGTTGGTCGAGCTTTTCATTACTAACAATCAGTTCACGTTGAGTGTGTTCAAGCTCCTTTCTGTATTGGACTACTTTATCTATTAAGTTATTAAAAGACTGCTCCATAACGTTTAGTTCGTTATGCTCTTCGGTTTCAATTTCTATGTGTTGACCTTCTAAGTCATCAAGCTCAAGGTTTTCTATTTGATCGGTTAATTCGTTTAACGGGTCGGTGAGCAGTTTTCTAAATGCCATTAAAAACAAGATGATCAAAAAGGTGGTTTTGATCATGGCGTTACCAATTAAAAAGTAAATAGATACCATTATTCGGCTAAATACCACGTCGCGGCTCGAAAATAAGGTTACATCACCCACTTGCGTAGCACGTCCTGAGAACTCAAAAATGAGTGGGAATGTATAACCAAATAGACCTGACTTAGTGTCCTCTATAATAACTTCTTCTTGAACAAGTTGTTGATTATAAAGTTTATGTATATCTAGAGAGCGCCCCAGTTGCGAAATAATTTCGCCGCTGTCGTCGCGTACAATAATGCCCTCCACCATAGGGATGGCAAGTAAGCCTTCTGCGGTTGTTATTGTTTGCTTTGTATTTAGTTCCCAAATTGCACGCGTTAAGCTTCTACTGAAGGTTTTTTGTAGTGTACTGAGCTCATCACGAATGTAGTCTTTAGTATTTACAAATTCAGCAAGCACTTGTCCACATGTCACCACAAAGGTGAGTAAAAAATACACTGATAAAACATTAGTTAACAATTTCTTAGAAAGGCTTTTTTGTAACATATGGGATTTACTCATCCGGTGTAATTATATCTAAGTTGCAATTTCTATCCTAAAAGTTAGTCAATAAAACCTTAAAAATAAATAAAAAAACTTATATTTTAAAGAGACTGACTCTTGTGAGTCGTTTTGTTTTAATAATAGTGCACTAATTTGGTTTAAAGTAATCCAAGTGCCCACTTATATTACATAAGTATCGATTGGGTGGGGAATTATTAATAATAGTTAAAGTTTTATTGTAAGGTTACCGTATCACACTATACGAATAAGCAAAGTGTTAGAGTTTTAGGAACGTGTTAGAATAGAAAAAAACCAACGGATGGCTCGTTTTTATAATTTTTAGAAGGTTATTTTAGTAGTAAACATGATGAAATTTTCTATATTAGTGTGTGATGATTCCACTGTTGCACGTAAACAAGTTGTGCGTTGTTTAAATGAGTGCGTGAATGCCGACATACAACAAGCCGCAAACGGGGCCGATGCGCTTGAGCTTTTACGCTTGCAGCAATTTGATCTTCTGTGTTTAGACTTAACCATGCCAGAAGTTGACGGTGTACAGGTGCTAGAGCGTATTAAGGCAGAAAAAATAGAGTGCTTTGTATTGGTGATCTCCGCTGATATTCAACAACAAATGAAGCAAAAGGTGGCGCAGTTAGGTGCTATCGACTTTATAAATAAACCTATTAACAAATCAGCCTTAAGCGAAGTTTTGCATAAATTTGGCATTCATTAGGTTTTTTCATGTTCAAAAAGGCTGTTTTATCTTTTAATTTGGGGTTGACAGCATAGCCTTTGTTAAGGCAGTCTTAGCGTTATGAAAACAATTAATCGCGTACTGACCATTATTATTACAACCACCATTCTTACTGGATAGTGGCATAGGTCGGTGCAACAAATTTAAAGGCCTGTGTTCACTAAGAACACAGGCCTTTTTTCGTTTTATGGGATGAGGAACATAAATAATGCGCGTTTTAAAATTTGGAGGCTCTTCGCTTGCTGACTTTGCCTGTTTGCAACAAGTAGCTCAACTTGTCAAAGCACAGTTAAAAGATGAAATGTTACTGGTGCTTTCTGCACCCGGTGGTATGACTGACTCATTAGTTGCGCTGGCAAGTGCCGCAGAGCAAGGTCTGGACTTTTCACAGCAATGGCAAGCTTTACTAAGCCGATGCGAAACATTAAAAGCAGAAGTAGAAAAAAGCAGTGGCGAAGTCGCAAACTGGCCAGATTTTCATGAGCTTAAAAATAAGCTAGATGGTGTGGCGCTTATTAAATGCTGCCCAGATCAAATTCGTGCTTTTGTAATTAGTTTTGGTGAGCGAGTAAGTGTATCGCTTATGCAAAGTTTATTAAGCTCGCACAATGCACAATACCTAGAAGCAACACGCTGTGTTGCCTCTACAGGGGGGTACATTGATGCTGAAGCCGACTTAGTAACGAGTAAAGCACGTTTTCAAGCAGTACTTAAAGAAAACCCAGCCACTATTTATATTATGCCAGGATTTACAGCCAGCAATGAGCAAGGTGAACTCACTACGCTTGGCCGTAACGGCTCTGATTACTCAGCGGCAATTGCTGCTGCATGTTTAGATGCTGAAATATGTCAAATTTGGACAGATGTTGATGGGGTGTACAGCGCCGATCCGCGTTACATCAAAAAAGCGACTAAAGTTGACTTTTTATCTTATAAAGAAGCAATGGAGCTTTCTTACTTTGGCGCTAAAGTACTTCATCCTAAAACCATTTTACCGTGCGCCAAAGCGGGTGTACCGTGCGAAATTAAAAATACCCATAACCCAGATGCTCAAGGTTCATTAATTGGTAACGATTATTCATCGGATGAACCTGTAAAAGCGCTTTCTAGCTTGCAAGACTTAGCAATGCTTACCGTGTCAGGCCCTGGCATGAAAGGTAAGGTGGGTATGGCCTCTAAGGTATTTAATGCTCTTGCGCACGATAACGTATCGATTGTGTTAATTACGCAATCATCGTGCGAGTTTAGTATTAGCTTTTGTGTGCACGAAAGCGATTTAGCGCTAGCGCTAGAGGCCTTGCAAAGTGCATTTGAGCTTGAATTACAAGCAGGCTTAATTGAGCCGGTACACGTACAACGTAACCTTGCCATTGTTACTTTAGTGGGCGATAACATGCGTGCACACAAAGGTTTAGCTGCGCAGTTTTTTGCTTCTCTTGCACAGGCCCAAGTAAACATTGTAGCCATTGCGCAGGACTCTACAGAAAGTGCTATTTCAGCGGTTATTGACGGTGAGCTGTGTAACGATGCAGTAAAAATATGCCACGAAAACTTTTTTACTCACGTCCCTTCAATCGACGTATTTTTACTTGGCTGTGGCTTAGTAGGCCAAGAGCTTATTTCTCAGTTAGAACGCCAACAGGCGTGGCTTGAAAAACGAAATATTAAATTAAACCTATATGGCGTTGCTAATTCTCGTCAATTGCATTTAGACAGCGAAGGTATTGCATTTGATGATTGGCAGCAAAAGCTAGCAGCATCAGAGCAAGCGTTTGACTTAAATTTAGTAGAGCAGTTTGTAAAACAAAATCACTTAGTAAACCCAGTGATTGTAGATTGTACGTCTTCTGATGCGCTAGCGGCTCAGTATGTGGATTTTTTAAATGCGGGTTTCCATGTTGTGGCCGCTAATAAAAAGGCAACAACCAGCTCGTACGATTATTACCAAAACTTAATTGCAGCAACACAAAAAAATAACCGCAAATTTTTATACGAAACAAACGTAGGTGCAGGTTTACCGGTAATCGATAACTTACAGTCGTTATTTGGTGCAGGTGATGAGTTACTCGAATTTAGCGGTATTTTATCAGGCTCACTGTCGTACATGTTTGGTGCACTAGAAGATGGTTTATCACTTTCTGAGGCAACAATTAAAGCAAAAGAAAGCGGTTTTACAGAGCCAGACCCACGCGATGATTTATCGGGTACTGATGTAGCACGTAAATTACTGATTATTGCTCGCGAAGCCGGCATGAAATTAGAGCTTAGCGATATAGAAGTTGAGTCGGTATTGCCACAAGGTTTTGCACAAGACGACAGCGTAGATGAATTTATGGCTAAACTACCAAGTTTAGACGCTGAGTTTAACGACCGTATTCAAAGTGCCGCAGCAGAGGGTAAAGTACTTCGTTATGTAGGTACAATTAAAGAAGGCCACTGTAAAGTAGGTATTGAAGCGGTCGATTCATCGCATGCATTAAATGTTATTCGTGATGGTGAAAACGCATTAGCTATTTTAAGCCAGTATTATCAACCACGCCCGTTTGTAATACGTGGTTACGGCGCAGGCTCTGCAGTAACAGCAGCCGGTGTATTTGCCGACGTATTAAAAACGTTATCGCGCTAGGAGTTAAAAATGATAGAAGTATATGCTCCGGCGTCTATAGGTAATTTTGCAGTGGGCTTTGATGCACTAGGCGCAGCGCTTGCGCCTATTGATGGCAGTTTATTAGGTGACGTGGCCGTAGTAAGCGCCGCTCAAAGTGATGAGTTTGTTTGCTCAGGCGAATACGCGCATAAGTTACCAAGCGATGCGAGCGAAAACCTAGCATATCAGTGTTTAGTGCATTTTAGAGCGCACGTGGCGCCAGATATGCCAAGTGTAAAATTAGAACTTAAAAAGAACTTACCAATTGGCTCAGGGCTAGGTTCGAGTGCGTGCTCGGTGGTCGCAACCTTTGCAGCGCTTGATAAGTTTGCTCAAACCAATTTAAGCCAAGTTGAGCTGATTGAGTTAATGGCTGATTTTGAAGCGATAGTCAGTGGTGGGCGTCATTACGACAACATCACCCCGTGTTATTTAGGGGGCTTACAGATTACAGGCGATTTAATTCCTGATAAGTCAATTGCTTTACCAGTTGATGAAAACTGGTACTACGTAGCGGCGTTCCCTGGTTTTTCGCTTAATACCGCAAAGGCACGCTCGGTATTACCAAAAGAGTTAAGTATGCATGCGGGGGTTGTGTTTGCTCAGCGTTTATCGGCATTTAGCAGTTTGTTATTAACGCAGCGTTTTGATGATGCACTAAGCATTATGCAAGACGATATTGCAGAGCCGTACCGGGCGCCTTTAATTGCCGGCTTCAGTGAGGCAAAAGCGAACCTTCCAGCATTAGGCGCTGAAGTTGTCAGTATTTCAGGTGCAGGCCCTACGTTATTTACAGTGTGTAAAACATTAGAAGCGGCTGAAAAATGTGCGCAGTGGTTAGCGCAAAACTATATAAATGAGCAGGGCTTTTGCCACATTTGTAAATTAGATAACGATGGCACGCGTCAATTAACAGTTTTATAGGATAGGCATTTATGCAATTACATAATTTAAAAGAAAATTCTCAAAAAGTGTCGTTTGTTGAAGCGGTAAAAACAGGGCTTGGGCGCAATCAGGGGGTATTTTTCCCTGAAAGCTTAGCGCCACTAACAGATGTAGATACGTTATTAGATATGGATTTTGTTACCCGCAGTAGCAAAATTTTATCGCACCTTATTGGCGATGAACTGCCCGCTGATACTGTTGCTCAAATGGTAAAAAATGCGTTTAACTTCCCCGTAAAATTGGTAGAGGTTGAAGACAATAACTATTGTTTAGAGCTTTTTCACGGTCCTACGCTTGCGTTTAAAGACTTTGGTGGACGCTTTATGGCTGAGTGTTTAGCACAGTTTAACAAAGGCGAAAAAGTCACGATTTTAACGGCAACCTCTGGCGATACTGGCGCTGCTGTAGCGCATGCGTTTTACAACAAGCCAAATATAGATGTGGTTATTCTATACCCTAAAGGCAAAATTTCGCTTGCTCAGCAAAAGCTATTTACTACGCTTGGTAACAACATTCATTGTTACGCAGTTGATGGCAGTTTTGATGATTGCCAAGAGCTAGTTAAAAAGTCGTTTTTAGATGACGAAGTTAAATCTACACTGGGTCTTAATTCAGCTAACTCAATCAACATTAGCCGCCTAGTGGCACAAGTATGTTATTACTTTGAGGCCATTGCACAGCTACCAAAAGAAAAGCGTGCTACCGCGCATATTTCAGTCCCTAGTGGTAACTTTGGTAATGTATGTGCCGCCATGATTGGTGCTGTAATTGGTTTGCCAGTAGGTAAACTAAGCGCAACGACTAACCAAAACGATACAGTGCCACGCTACATGCTTGATAAAAATTGGGCGCCAAATGCCACGCTTGAGTCGCTTTCAAATGCGATGGATGTGAGCAAACCAAACAACTGGCCACGTGTGCAAACAATGTTAGATAATAACTGGTTTAGCTACGATAATTTTTACTCAACCAGCGTGAGCGAAGAAAATACGCAAGCAGTGATGAAAAATATTCAACAAATTGGTTATGTTGCAGAGCCCCATACCGCTATTGCATACCAAGGCCTTGTAGAGAATAAAGCCGCTGACGCCGCGGGTATCTTTTTAGCAACTGCTCACCCAGCTAAGTTTAAAGAAAGCGTAGAAGAGATTCTTAATATTGAACTTGAGATGCCAAAACCACTGAGCGACGCACTTGCAAAACCTTGTTTAGCAAAGGACATTAACGCTGATTACGACGCGTTACGTAATGAAATACTCACTAAGTTGGGCTAACTAACTTAGTGTTAAAAAAGCGGCTTTGGCCGCTTTTTTTGTGTTTTAAATGCAGTTTATAAAACTACTGTCATTAACTAATTAAATGTAAAAATTAAAAGTCATTTAAATTATTAATGAATTTATAAAAAAATATCATCTTAAAAATGCTGTGAAATAGATTCAATCCCTGTTTAAATATCCTCAACTTAAGAGCGTAGGCAAAGCGTTGTTTAAAGCGTACAATAAAGCCTCTAAAAAACACCATACACGTTGCCCTAGGAGACCCCAATGTTAGAACGTAGCATGAATATTTCGGATTTTGATCCAGAGTTATTTGACGCGATAAACAAAGAAACTGCTCGCCAAGAAGAGCACATTGAATTAATTGCATCAGAGAACTACTGTAGCCCACGCGTACTAGAAGCGCAGGGTTCACAGCTTACAAACAAATACGCAGAAGGTTACCCGGGCAAACGTTACTATGGCGGTTGTGAGCACGTAGACGTTGTTGAGCAACTCGCAATCGATCGTGCGAACGAGTTATTTGGTTCTGACTATGCGAACGTTCAGCCTCATGCAGGCTCTCAAGCTAATGCCGCTGTTTTTTTAGCGTTATTAGAAGCCGGTGACACTGTACTTGGTATGAGCTTAGCTCATGGTGGTCACTTAACGCATGGTTCACACGTAAGTTTCTCTGGTAAGCTATATAATGCTATCCAATATGGGCTAGACGAAGTAACCGGCGAAATTGATTACGCACAGGTAGAAGCGCTAGCACTAGAGCATAAACCAAAAATGATTATTGGTGGTTTTTCTGCATACTCAGGTATTGCTGATTGGGCTAAATTCCGCGAGATTGCTGATAAAGTAGGTGCTTACTTATTTGTTGATATGGCTCACGTTGCAGGTTTAATTGCCGCGGGTGTTTACCCAAGCCCAGTACCTCACGCGCATGTTGTAACAACAACAACCCACAAAACATTAGCAGGCCCTCGTGGTGGTTTAATTATTTCTGCATGTGGCGACGAAGCAATTTACAAAAAGCTTAACAGTGCTGTATTCCCTGGCGGTCAAGGTGGACCTTTGTGTCACATTATTGCTGCAAAAGCAGTGGCATTTAAAGAAGCACTACAACCAGAGTTTAAAACATACCAAGCACAAGTTGTTAAAAATGCACAAGCTATGGTTGCTGTTATGCAAGAGCGCGGCTACAAAATCGTATCTGATAAAACAGAAAACCACTTGTTCTTACTTGATTTAATCGATAAAGATATTACAGGTAAAGATGCAGATGCAGCGCTTGGTAATGCAAATATTACCGTGAACAAAAACTCTGTACCAAACGATCCTCGCTCACCGTTTGTTACTTCTGGTTTGCGTATTGGTTCACCTGCAATTACCCGTCGTGGCTTTAAAGAAGCTGAGTCTAAAGAGCTTGCTGGCTGGATTTGTGACGTGTTAGACAACATCAACGATGAGTCTGTACAAGCACAAGTTAAAGAAAAAGTTAAAGCAATTTGTGCAAAATTACCTGTATACGCTTAATTGCATAAGCAGCAGTAATTTAGAGCACAACAAGGGGCCTGTTTACCTTTCGAGGTTTAATTTGCAGTAGTATGTTTGGTTTTTAGGCAAGGCAGAATCTATGTAGTGTGGTTACTCCACACAAATAGGCGATAACGCAGCATAAATGCCAAACATGCACTGCCCTCGGGTTCGTCCTAGGGGCGATTTACTCTTTGTTGCCTACATGGATGTAGGTAAGGGGCGTGAGCAGGACGCGGAAGCTTTGCTCGGTTTTTATTTAGCCCACTAGGTTACAAACCTCGCGTCGCGATTAAATCACCCCTAGATAGAACAAATTTAATCCTGAAAGGCCAACAGGCCCTATTTTTTTGCTAAGATAAAAGGCCGCTAAATAGCGGCCTTTTTTGTTTAAAACGGAACTACCTAGTTATGCATTGCCCATTTTGTACCGCAAAAGATACTAAAGTTATTGATTCTCGCCTTGTTGGCGGAGGCCACCAAGTTCGCCGTCGTCGTGAATGTAACGAGTGTCACGAGCGATTTACTACCTTTGAAGGCGCCGAGTTAGTTATGCCTCGTGTGATTAAACAAGACGGTAGCCGAGAACCATTTAACGAAGACAAGCTACTAAATGGCCTTAATCGCGCCCTAGAAAAACGCCCTGTAAGTACTGAGCAAGTAGATGAAGTGGTTAATATTATCAAATCGCAGTTGCGTGCTACCGGTGAGCGAGAAATATCGAGCCACTTGGTGGGGGAGTGCATAATGGAGGCGCTTAAAAAGCTTGATAAAGTCGCCTACGTGCGGTTTGCCTCTGTATATCGCTCGTTTGAAGATATACGCGAATTTGGTGAAGAAATTGCCCGTTTAGGGGAGTAGTAATGCAAAGCCAAATACCGTTTACCGAACAAGATGAAATGTATATGGCGCGGGCCATCGAACTTGCGAAAAAAGGGCGATTTACAACCACTCCTAACCCTAATGTAGGGTGTGTTTTAGTTAAAGATAACCACATAGTTGGTGAAGGGTTTCATCAATTAGCGGGGCAGGGACATGCTGAGGTTAATGCGCTTGCTGTAGCAGGTGAAAATGCAAAAGGCGCAACAGCTTATGTTACGCTTGAGCCGTGTAGTCACTTCGGGCGGACTCCTCCTTGCGCAGAAGCTTTAAAATCGGCAGGTGTAGTAAAGGTGATTGCTGCGATGGTCGATACTAACCCGCAAGTAGCAGGCAAGGGGCTTAAAATACTTAGCGATGCTGGTATTGAGGTTGCTTTTGGGCTGTTAGAGAAGCAAGCGCGCGCACTTAATTTGGGGTTTTTTAAGCGTATGGAGCAGGGGCTGCCGTACGTAACGTGTAAAATGGCCGCTAGTATTGATGGTAAAACTGCGCTTAAAAATGGACAAAGTAAGTGGATTACTGGCTCAGCTGCGCGACAAGATGTTCAGTTACACCGAGCACAAAGTTGCGCTATTTTAACCGGCGCCGATACGGTCATTACGGATGATGCTAAACTTAATGTCAGGTTAAACGAACTCCCAGAGGCTTTACCTACCGAGTTACCTCTTCGCCAACCTGTGCGTGTTATCATTGACTCGCAAAATAGGCTTACACCAGAGTTGGCATTATTCAATACTCAAAGTGATATAATAATATTTACTACCAAGGTTGATAAATCAGCGCAATGGCCACATTTTGTAAGGCATATAGAAGTGCCACAGCACAATAACAAAGTTAATTTAACGTCTGTTTTAGCGCACCTTGCTAAATTGCAATTTAATCATGTTTATTTAGAAGCGGGTGCTACACTTGCCGGTAAAATGACAGAGCTTAATTTAATAGACGAATATATATTTTATCTAGCGCCAAAATTAATGGGGGGCGATGCAAAAAGCTTAGTTAATTTTGCACCGCTGACAGATATGCAAAATACCGTTAATTTGACGTTTACAGAATGTGTGAAAATAGGCGATGACTTACGTATAACCGCTATAAAACACATTCCAACCACTTAATTTGAAGAGTAGGGCTATGTTTACTGGAATAATTGAAGCCACAGGCAAAATTGCGCTATTACAAAAAAAACAAGGCGATTTAGCCATTCGCATTCAAAGCGCTAACCTTGATATGAGCGATGTAAAGCTAGGTGATAGTATTGCCACTAATGGCGTATGCTTAACCGTAGTAGATAAGCACATTGATGGCTTTAGTGCCGACTTATCAAATGAAACTATCAGCCTCACTGGGTTTGCAAATTACAATATTGGCCAAACAGTTAATCTAGAAAAAGCCATGCAGCCGGTATCGCGTTTAGGGGGGCACTTGGTCTCTGGTCATGTTGATGGCATTGCCACCATTACCGCTATTACGAGTAATGCGCGCGCAACAGAGTACTGGTTAAGCACAGATGAAAATTTAATGAAGTACATTCCTTATAAAGGGTCTGTATGTATAGATGGTATAAGCCTGACAGTAAACGCTGTCCAAGGTAATGAATTTAAATTAACCATAGTGCCGCACACAAGCGAGCAAACTACCATTGCTGATTTTAAAGTGGGCACACGCGTTAATTTAGAAGTTGACCAAATTGCACGTTATTTAGAGCGCCTTATTAAAGGGGCTGAGCAGCCAACGGGCTCAGACATTTCAATGAGCTTACTAGCTAAAGCTGGTTTTGTTAAATAACGACACTGATAACTTACACGAGCAAATTTATGAACTTACACAGCGCACAAGAAATCATCGACGACATTAAAGCCGGTAAAATGGTTATTTTAATGGATGACGAAGACAGAGAAAACGAAGGCGATTTAATCATTGCTGCGGAGCATATTAGCGCCGAAGCCATTAATTTTATGGCTACTCATGGCCGTGGCTTAATTTGTTTAACTATGACACAGGAGCGTTGCCAACAGCTTGATTTACCATTAATGGTAAAAAATAATGGTGCTGCGTTTTCTACTAATTTTACTATGTCGATTGAAGCTGCCAAAGGCGTAACAACCGGTATATCGGCAGCTGATAGAGCGCGCACAGTTCAAGCGGCAATAGCAAAGGGGGCTGTACCTAGCGATATAGTACAACCTGGCCATATTTTTCCTATTATGGCGCAACCTGGTGGTGTTTTAACGCGCGCAGGTCATACCGAAGCCGGTTGTGATTTAGCACGGTTAGCGGGCCTTGAAGCCTCATCGGTTATTGTCGAAATTCTCAATGCCGATGGCACTATGGCACGTCGCCCTGATTTAGAAGTCTTTGCTAAAGAGCATGGTATTAAAATTGGCACGATTGCAGATTTAATTGAGTACCGAAACCTTAACGAAACCACCATAGAGCAAGTGGCTAAGTGTAAGTTGCCCACCGAGCACGGCGAGTTTGATTTAGTAACTTACAAAGACACCATTGACGGCCAACTGCATTACGTATTGTTAAAAGGCGAAATTAAAGAAAACGAGCCAACTCTTGTGCGTGTACACTTACAAAGTACCTTTAACGATATTTTACTCTCGGACAGAAGTGCGGATCGTAGTTGGGGGCTTTCAGATGCAATGGCGCACATTGCAAAAAACAATGGTGCATTGGTTATTTTAGGCAAGCAAGAAAGCACTGAAGAGCTAGAGGCTACTGTTAAAGCATTTGCTGCTGCCGACGCTGGTGAGAATGTTACGCCGCGTAAATTTAAAGGCACATCACGTACTGTTGGTGTGGGCTCGCAAATACTGGCTGATTTAGGTATTAAGCAAATGCGCTTAATGAGTCGCCCTAAAAAGTACCATGCACTTTCGGGCTTTCATTTAGAAGTGGTTGATTACGTTGAGCCACAATAAGGGCTGTGCTTTTAACTAGTCTATTTTTTTATTTTTATGGTATGATGCGCAGCAATTTTTGCGCAATCGCAACCGCTTGAACATATTTTTAGGGTTATCAAATGAAAATTATTGAAGGTAATAAGTACGCTCCAGGCAAAAAATTCGCTATTGTTATTTCTCGTTTTAACGATTTTATTGGTAGCAGCCTACTTGAAGGTGCTGTTGATGAACTAAAGCGTACTGGTGGCGTAGCCGATGATGACATTACCGTTGTGTATGTACCCGGTGCAGTAGAGTTACCTTTAGCGGCAAAACGCATTGCGGCAAAAAAAGAGTATGATGCAATCATCGCATTAGGCGTAGTGATCAGAGGTGGTACACCACACTTTGACCTCGTTGCTGGCGAATCTAACAAAGGCCTTGCAAATGTATCGCTTGAGTATGATATCCCGGTTGCATTTGGCGTATTAACCACAGAAAGCATTGAACAAGCAATTGAACGCGCTGGTACCAAAATGGGTAATAAAGGCGGCGAAGCGGCATTAGGCGCGCTTGAAATGGTTAATGTGTTAGATAAAATTTAAGTTTAAGGAATTTTTGTGAAACCAGCAGCAAGACGTAAAGCACGTATCTTAGCACTTCAAGCCGTTTATTCTTGGCAATTAAGTGGCAATTTAATTGCCGATATCGAGCAACAAATGTTGATCGAAAACGACGTGACTAAAATTGATGTTGAATACTTTAAAGATTTAGCGCGTGGCGTTGCCGTTAATTATAAGCAACTAGATGAAGCTGTCTCTCCGCATTTAACACGTCCATTCGATGATTTAGATATGGTAGAGCGTGCAATTTTACGTTTAAGCGCGTATGAGCTTAAATTCCGCGAAGATGTGCCATACAAAGTAGCAATCAATGAAGGCATTGAGCTTGCTAAAATATTTGGCGCTGAAGACAGCCATAAATTTGTAAACGGTGTACTTGATAAAGCTGTTAAGCATTTACGCAAGTAATACTAACTTTGCTAAAGCGCTCTACTTAAGAGCTTAGCTTTAACAGTTAGTACACGTTAAAAAGGAGAGCCGGCATAGGTCGGCTTTTTTGTGTATGAAGGAATTTGAATTAATAAACCGCTACTTTAAAGGTCGTGGTATAACTCGTCGTGATGTAAGCCTAGGAATAGGGGACGACTGTGCATTAGTTACCGTTCCACAAAACTGCCAACTGGCAGTAACAACTGATACGCTTGTATCGGGTGTTCATTTTTTTGATGACATTTCTCCCCGAGCATTAGGACACCGAGCACTGGCAGTAAATCTAAGTGATTTAGCAGCCATGGGAGCAGAGCCTACTTGGGTGTCGGTGGCATTAACCCTACCAAATATTAACCAGCAGTGGATTGAAGAGTTTACTGAGGGAATGCACGAAATTGCTGAGTACTTTAATGTACAAATAATTGGTGGCGATACTACACAGGGCCCTTTAACCGTTACTATATGCGCTAAAGGCACAGTGCCAGAGGGCAAAGCTTTACGCCGTGCAGGTGCTAAAGTGGGCGACTGGGTATGTGTAACCGGCACGCTAGGTGATGCAGGTTTGGCTATTGAATCTCGCAAGCGTGGCCTCAGTATTGAGCCTGAGCACTTAAAGTACATAAATAGCCGCTTTGATTACCCAACGCCGCGTGTTGCTGCAGGGCAAGTATTACGAGGCCTTGCTTCATCAGCCATTGACGTGTCTGATGGCCTTATAGCGGATTTAACCCACATACTTGATATGTCGCAAGTGAGTGCCAGTATAAATATCGAAAACATCCCAACCTCAGACGCTATGCGTTCAAGCCTGAGCTTTGAGGCCCAATTGCCGTATATTTTAGGCTATGGCGATGACTACGAATTACTTTTTACTGTCTCTGAAGATAATAAAAGCATGTTGGAGCTTAAATTACGCCAATATGGCGTAGAAGCAACGTGCATAGGGCAAATAAAAAGTGGCGAAGGGCACATTGAGCTTTTGCACCACGGTGAAAAATTTAATTTTGAGCAACAGGGCTTTGAGCACTTTGCCAAGGAGCAGGTTTGACTAGCAAAAAACAGTTTAATTTAAAGCGCCCACACCAGTTATTTGGCCTAGGGTTTGGCACTGGCCTTGCGCCTGTTGCGCCAGGCACCTTTGGTACATTTGCTGCTTTGCCATTTATTTTTATGACCATGTATTTTCCGCTTTGGCTACAAATCGTGTTTGCTGTGGTTATTAGTATTTTTGGTATTTGGGTGTGTGGCAAAACCGCCGATGATTTAGGTGTGCACGACCACCCAGCCATAGTGTGGGATGAAGTTGCAGGTTATTACATTACGATGATCGGCGCAGCGCTTAGTTGGCAAACCTTGCTTGTAGGCTTTTTATTATTTAGATTTTTTGATATTGCCAAACCAGGCCCGATTAAAACGCTCGATAAGCGAATGGACGGTGGTGTGGGTATAATGGCTGATGATGTACTTGCCGGTATTTTTTCACTTATTTGTTTGCAAGCGTTAATAAAAGCAGGTTTACTACCCTTTTAATTTTTGTGTTTTATTTGTTTAATTAGGTGGCAGCGAAATGATGCGATTTTTACTGGTATGTGTACTTATGTTGTGTGCCATGCCAAGTTGGGCTTCTATTACTGATTACGTTGTTAAACAATGGAATATTAAAGATGGTTTGCCCTCGCAATCGCTTAAAAGTGTTGTGCAAGATCAGCAAGGCTATATGTGGGTCGGAACGCAATTTGGTCTTAGCCGTTTTGACGGCACAACCTTCACTAATTACAACACACAAAATAGTCCTTTTTTACCAAGTAATGGTATTAATAAATTGCTCATAGATAGTAATGGCTATTTATGGGTAGGCACTAAAAGTGGCTTGGTGGTCATAAACCCACAAACGCTTGCCGCACAAGAATTTAATATTAAAGGCCCAGTTAGAGATATATTAGAAGACGCCAAAGGCAGCATTTGGATTGCAGCTAATGGGCTTTATTATGTAGACCGCAACCAAGTCGATTTACGTGATAAAGCGAACGCACTCGTTCCTATTGTTAATGCCACCGTGATCACCCAAATAGTGGGGTCGGTTAGTCAAATGGCGCTTTCTCCAGAGGGGATTTGGCTGGTTAACGACCGTCATTTACTACGCTTAACTAAAAGCGCCTCTGATTTTTCAAAACTCAGGTTGGAATTAACAGCGAAGGTATCATTGCCTGAGCGGTTAGCACAAACCATTGTTCATGATCTGTCTTTTTTAAATGGTAATTTATACTTAGCCTCTGAACTGGGTGCCTACTTTTTAGATTTAGACGATGAGCTAAGACCTTTCCCGCTGCCGAATGCAAATAACTCAGCTGTGTATAAATTTATGAGCGACACCAATGGTGGCTTATGGGTTTCTACGTATGGGCGACTGCTTTTTAGAGCTAAGTCGGGTGAATGGCAATGGGTTGAGCCAAGTCAACTTGATCAAAGCATTTGGTTTGCTGATATTTACCACGATAGCCAAAATAATATTTGGCTTGCCAGTTTCAGCGAGGGCTTATGGCTTGCACACGAAGGACGTATTGAACGCCACTCTGCTTTATCGCAAATGACCGAGGCCGTTATGGCAATTAGCCAAGCGCCCGATGGAAATTTATGGGTGGCAAATAAAAGTGGTATTGGGTATTTCGATTTAAATAAAAACTTTGTTAATAAAATACCCAGTGCGCAATTTGGGCGTGCAACCGTACACGATTTACAGTTTGATGGCTCACGTTTATATATCGCAACCGGACGAGGGCTGTTTTTTTACGAGCAAGATAAACTATACAGTTTTCCGGGCAGAGCCCTGCGCGACAACCCTGTATTTGCTATTAGTCCATCAAGCAAAGGGGGCTTTTGGATAGGTACAGGGCGTGGCTTGTATAGGCTGAGTTATGGCGGGTTAACACCCTTTGCATACAATGCCTTTTTAGGCAGTAAATTTATAACTTATGTGCTTGATAAAGCAAACTTTGGTGTAATAGGTACCAGTAAAGGGGCGTATTACTTTACTGACCGTGGCATTGAAAAAATAGGTGACCAAACCTCGCTCGAAAGTGCATACATCACCAGCGTATTACACATAGATGGGGTAGGTATTTTAATAGGCTCGCTTAACGACGGCCTATTTTACAGAAGTTTACAAGGGCATTGGCGACAGTTAGATGCAGCCAACGGCTTACCCTATGGTTCTATTTTTAGCTTAGAGTATGATGAAACCTACAAGCGTGTATGGGTAAGTACCATGAAAGGTGTTTACCGTATGCCTGTAGCGCAATTTAAAGGCGAGGTGTCGAGCCTAAAAGTGGAAGAGGTTATTTCTTCTTTTGATAGGCAACTTGATGGTAAAGCAAGCCAATGTTGTAACGGTTTAGGGCATGATGCTGTTGCCATGACAGATTATTCAATTTGGTACCCAAGCTTACAAGGCATTGTAGAAATACCTAAAAATACCGAGCTATTTGGCTTAAATGTATTAAAGCCTAAAGTAGAAACACTGACCACACCACTGCGCGCGTTAACTA
Source organism: Pseudoalteromonas sp. P1-7a (assembly GCF_001401855.1). Lineage (NCBI taxonomy): Bacteria > Pseudomonadati > Pseudomonadota > Gammaproteobacteria > Alteromonadales > Pseudoalteromonadaceae > Pseudoalteromonas > Pseudoalteromonas sp. P1-7a. The sequence continues at coordinate 46,011 of NZ_LKDU01000029.1, forward strand.
CCGCTGCATTAGGCGAAAAACCTCTGCTAGATACCGATGAGCGCGATATAACGTTAAAGTACACCGCCATCGATTATTATGCGCCAAACAGTATTGAGTTCAGGTATAAGTTAAGTGGTTTAGATAGCGATTGGCGCTATGCTAATTCACGCCGAGAGGCCATTTATACAAATTTACCGGCAGGGGCATTTTTATTCGAGCTTGAGGCAAAACGTCAAGGCGAGGATTGGGATAGAGCACAAACTGCCGAGTACGCATTTATTGTACCGCAGCGTTTTGACGAGACTATTTACTTTAGGCTACTCATTGTTAGTGGCTTTATTTTACTATTTTACTTTATTTTTTGGGTATTTAGAGCGCAAGAGCGACGCAAGCAAGAAGTACTCGAAGCCCTGGTTACAGAGCGTACATTAGAGCTGCGTCAAGCCAATGACAAGCTGGGCCAAGTAAACTCACAACTTAAACTTGTTAGTCACTCAGATGAGCTTACAGGGCTTCGTAGCCGTCGCTTCTTATTTGATCAACTTCCTAAAGATATTGAGCACTTTCAACGTAATGCGCAGTCTTTACAAGCGCAAGGCAAGTCACTTGTGCTGCTTATTATTAACTTTGATAATTTCAGCCGTATAAACGATGCATATGGACCAATCGCTGGGGATAGTTGTTTACAACAAATGGCAGCGTTACTTAATTCGCGTACCCAAGGCTCTGATTATGTAGCACGCTGGAGTGGGGATGAATTTTTATTATTACTGCGCGACTTTAAGTGCAACATGATTGACAGCTATGCCTCTGATTTATGCCAAGCAATTGCATTAAATTCGTTTCAACTACCGAACGGTAAAACCACCAATATAACGGCGTCATTAGGGTGGTCTTTTTACCCACTGCCACTTTTAGGTGGGCAAGTAATCAGTTGGGAAACGTCGATAAATTTAGCCGATATAGCGCTTCATCAGGTTAAAAAACGCGGTGGTGATGGTGTCGCTAATATTACGTTTGATAAACAGTTAGATGCGTTTGAGTTTGAGCAAAATTCGAATGTAGATCAGCAGCTGGGTATTTTACAAAGTAATGGCTTAGCAGATATTAAAGTGTGGATGCGATAAAGTTAAATCGATACCTTTTACATGCGTGTTGCTATTGATAGATAAACTAAACCTATGAAGTAATGAGAAAGCTAAGCTGTACAAGACTTAGCTAAAAAGAAAGGAGCTTAAAAGCTCCTTTTTTTTTGTTTAATTAAGCGATAAAGGATTTTATTGAATTTAAAATGCCTTGTTCGCCTAAGCCCATTTCATCATGCATTTGCGCTTGAGTGCCGTGCTTAATAAATTCATCAGGAATACCTAAGTTAAGCACTTTTAGGCTGGCTTTTTGCGCTGCTAAATATTCATTAACAGCAGAGCCAGCGCCACCACAAATAGCGTTGTCTTCAAGCGTTACTATTACATCATGAGTTTGGCCAAGCTCATCTAATAAACGTGTATCAAGTGGCTTAATAAAGCGCATATTAACTAGCGTTGCACCTAGCTCATTTGCAGCAAGTTGGGCGTTTTCAAGCAAAGTACCAAAGGATAAAATAGCAATTTTAGCGCCGTGCTTAATGGTATGAGCTTTACCTAGTTCTAATAGTGTCATTTCGCTTTGAATATCGGCAGTACCGGCACTACCACGTGGGTAACGAACTGCTACAGGGCAATTAGCCTTATAGCCGGTGTAAAGCATATGGCGGCACTCGTTAGTATCACTTGGGGCCATAATAACCATATTGGGAATACAGCGCATGAAGCTTAAGTCGTACGCACCTTGGTGTGTTTCGCCGTCGGCGCCCACAATACCTGCGCGGTCTATAGCAAAAAGCACAGGTAGTTTTTGCAGTGCAACATCGTGAATAAGTTGATCATACGCACGTTGTAAAAAGCTCGAGTAAATAGCTACAACGGGTTTTAACCCTTCACAAGCAAAACCGGCCGCCAATGTAACAGCGTGTTGCTCTGCTATAGCTACATCGAAATACTGCTCTGGGTGTTCTTTTGAAAAACGCACCATACCTGAGCCTTCACGCATTGCCGGTGTAATAGCCATTAATTTTTTATCTTGCTCGGCCATATCACACAACCAATCACCAAACACCTTAGAGAAAGTGGCGGCGCCAGGTTTAGATTTAGGTAAGCTTGATGTATTAGGGTCGAACTTTGGTACACCGTGATAACCAATAGGATCAGCTTCTGCCGGTTTATAGCCTTTTCCTTTTTGCGTTTTTATATGTAAAAGCTGAGGCCCTTTCAAATTGCGCATATTACGCAGTGTATCAACAAGCATATTTACATCGTGGCCATCAATTGGGCCAATGTAATTAAGACCTAGTTCTTCAAAAAAGGTGCCTGGAATAACCATTCCTTTTAGGTGCTCTTCTACTTTACTGGCAAGCTCTTTAACAGGAGGCACGCCAGAGAGTAACTTTTTACTGCCTTCGCGAATATTTGTGTAAAAGCTGCCAGATAAAATACGCGCAAAGTGATTGGTTAACGCACCGACGTTTTCAGAAATCGACATTTCGTTATCATTTAAAATGATTAACATGTCAGATTTTACATCGCCTAAGTGGTTCATGGCTTCAAATGCCATTCCTGCTGTAATGGCGCCATCGCCTATAACGGCAACGGTTTTACGGCCTTTGCCTTCTTTTTGAGCTGCAATAGACATACCGAGCGCAGCTGAAATAGAGGTGCTTGAGTGCCCAACACTAAACGTATCGTATTGGCTTTCTTCACGAAAAGGAAAGGGGTGTAATCCATCTTTTTGACGAATTGTGTGCATTAAATCGCGTCGGCCCGTTAAAATTTTATGCGGGTACGCTTGATGGCCCACGTCCCACACTAGGCGATCTTCTGGTGTGTTATACACATAATGAAGCGCAACGGTAAGCTCAACAGTTCCTAAACCAGACGCTAAATGGCCGCTACTTTGCGAAACAGAGTTGAGTAAATAGTCTCGTAACTCGTTGCTAAACGCAGGGAGTTTATCTTGCGCTATGTCGCGTAAGTGGGCTGGTTCGTCAACCAAGTTAAGTAATGGATACTTGCTACTATCAAGTGTCATGGTATTTATTTTATCCTTCGCTAACAGCGGTGCTAACTTAGTCGTTTTTACCGCTGTTGAGTAATAATGTCAGTGCTAAATGGCAATACGTATATGTAACACTCAATGGTCACGTTTAATCAGGTAGTTTGCCAACGCCGCTAGAGTAGAGGTATCAGCATCTATTTTGTTTAATGCCTGATGTGCTTGCTCTATTAAATCTTGCGCCATTTGTTTGGCACCTTGCATACCTAATAGGGCCGGATAAGTTGCTTTATTAGCAGCTAAATCAGAGCCTTGTGGCTTACCTAAAGTAAATGTGTCACCTTCAACATCTAAAATGTCGTCGTGCACTTGAAATGCCAGCCCTATAGCATACCCAAAAACACTTAAGTTTTCTAAGGTTTGTTTGTCTGCTTTTTCGCTACATAATGCACCTAAAGTAATGGCACAGTTTATTAAAGCACCCGTTTTTAATCTATGAATTCGTTCAAGCTGTTGTACTGTAATCACTTTATCTGTAGCTGCAATATCTAACCCTTGCCCGCCTACCATGCCTTCAAGCCCAGATGCTTTAGCCAGTGCGCTGATCATTTTTACTTGTGTTGTCGCGCTGCAAGTAAAATTATGAGACGAAATAAGCTCAAAGGCTAATGTTTGTAGTGCATCGCCCGCTAAAATTGCATGCGCATCATCAAACGCTATATGGCAAGTTGGGCGCCCGCGGCGAAGGTCGTCGTCATCCATGGCTGGTAAATCATCGTGTACTAACGAGTAGCTATGAATACATTCAATAGCAGCAGCAAGGGTGTCTAGATCTTGCTTATTAGCTCCGAGCATTTCACCACTTGCGTAGACTAAAAAGGGACGTAAACGCTTGCCACCGTTAAATAAGCCGTAATGCGTGGCTTCTTTTACTATGTGTGCGGTATCAAGGGATTGATCAAAGTACTGTTGCAGGGTCTTTACGACATCTTGTTGAGCACATTCTATTTTTTCTTGTATGCTCACGGTTATTCCACTTCATTATTAAAGGAAGTCAGCGCTGCTTTTTCATCATTACCCATTAAAATAGAGACTTTTTGCTCGGCTTGTTGCAGCTTGCCCGTTGAGGCGTTTGCTAAGGCTATACCACGCTCAAATTGTTTTAACGACTGTTCAAGCGATAAGTCACCTTGTTCCATGTCACCGACAATGGTTGATAATTCTTCGAGAGCTTGTTCAAAACTTAGGTTTTCAGGTTTTTTAGTCGCCATGTTTAATTTCAGCCAGCATGATAAATTTAGGAGCCAATTTTAGGGGGAATGCTAAACTAGGTCAAAGGATGATCGCTGTTTTTTGAGTTATATCAGTTTAAATCGTATTTTTATAACGTATAAGATGCGTATTAGCCCCCACTGTGTACAATAAAAATTAATTAGTCGCTAGGCGAGTAGGGTATCTTGATCTAAAATTAGGCAAAACACAGTGTTTTACACTTTTTTCAAAAATGGCTTAAGTATTTCAGTATCTTGCCGATAAGTAGTTAATAATAAAAGTTTGAATAACAAAGTATAATACTTTGGAGGAAATGTGGATTTAGCAACCATAATTGGGATCCTTGGCGCAATTGGTTTAATTGTCATGTCCATGTTTATGAGTAGTAGCGGCGAAATGGGGATGTTTGCCGATGCACCTTCTAGCGTAATTGTATTTGGTGGCTCACTATTTATAGTGTTATCAAACTTTACCTTGTCGCAGTTTTTGGGCATAGGTAAGGTTGTTGGTAAAGCATTTATGTTTAAAATCGAATCGCCGGAAGAGCTGATTGAAAAAGCAGTTGAACTTGCTGATTCGGCCCGTAAAGGCGGTTTTTTAGCCCTCGAAGAAGCTGAAATACCAAACCCTTTTATGCGCAAAGGTGTCGATATGCTGGTTGACGGCCACGATGCTGATGTAGTGCGTGCCACGCTTCAAAAAGACATTTCTTTAACTACAACTCGTCACGAATTGGGCGCCGGGTTATTTAAGTCACTTGCCGATATAGCCCCTGCAATGGGTATGATAGGAACGTTAATAGGCTTAGTTGCTATGTTATCTAACATGGATGATCCTAAAGCCATCGGCCCCGCAATGGCGGTTGCCTTGTTAACTACGCTATATGGTGCCTTTTTAGCAAATGTTGTGGCTATTCCTATTCAGGTAAAACTGGAGCTTCGTAAAGACGAAGAAGCGATGAATCAGCGTTTAATACTGGATGCTATTTTAGGTATTCAAGATGGCCAAAACCCGAAAGTAATTGAAGGTATATTAAAAAACTACCTTGCTGAGTCTAAGCGAAAAGTAGATACCGAGGAGTAACCATGTCTGATCAAGAGTGCAAATGCCCACCACCAGGTCTGCCCGCTTGGATGGGAACATTTGCCGACTTAATGTCGCTTTTAATGTGCTTTTTTGTACTTTTGCTCGCGTTTTCAGAAATGGATGTACTTAAATTTAAGCAAATAGCAGGCTCGATGAAGTTTGCTTTTGGTGTTCAAAATAAAATAGAAGTAAAAGACATTCCAAAAGGAACGTCAGTTATTGCTATGGAATTTACCCCAGGTAAGCCTGAACCTACCCCGATAGAAACCATACAACAGCAAACCGTTGAAATGACCCAGCAAATGTTAGAGTTTCAAGCGGGCGATGAAAGCTCCGCTGGTGGTAGACAAGAACAACGAGGCGATAAACGTGGTGGCGAGTCACGTAGTACATCTCAGCAGCAATCTTCAGAGCAAGCAACTTCAGCCGCCGATCAAGAACAAACTAACGAGCTAGTGAAAAAAATAGCGCAACAGCTCGAAAAACAGATTATTGATGGTGCAATCGAGCTTGAATCTTTAGGGCAGCAAATCATTATCCGTATCCGTGAAAATGGCTCGTTTCCTTCTGGCAGTGCTTTTTTACAACCTAAGTTTAAGCCCATAATTCAAGATATTGGTGAGTTATTAAAAGATGTACCTGGCGAAATTACAGTATCGGGTCACACCGATGATTTTCAGGTTTCTAACGAGTTATATATTAATAACTGGGATTTATCGTCAAAGCGTGCTGTGGCGGTAGCAAGCGAATTACAAACGGTACAAGGGTTTGATAAAAACCGCATGATGGTAGTAGGGCGTGCTGATACTCGCCCACTTGTGCCTAACGATTCTAATGAAGACAGGCGTAGAAATCGCCGAGTAGAAATATCAATCTTACAAGGTAAGGCTAAAGAGTCAGACCCTATTGATGTGCGCTAGGTTATTGCCTGACGTTATACTTTATTAAATTAGTTTCATTTTAAGGTACTTTATCCCTTGAAGTATCTTGGCAATCTCATCATTTTAGCTTAAAGTACATTTCCTTAACATATGTAATGGATGTGCTGTGAAAGTTATAATTAAATATTGTGACATGCCAGGTAACGGTGATGGAACCGACGATACAAAAGAAAAATAAGGTAAAACATTTTGCCTGAATGGTTTTTGTATTTCGTTAGTATTTTAAGTAAAAGCTGGGTTTTTATGCTAAGCCCGGCTCTTTTTATATTTTTTATATTTAAAGATTACCTAGCCTTTAGATTTGCATTACTGACCGCCGCTTTTTTCTTTTTTGGAGGGATAACAGCCTCTAGCTTGAGAGAGTTTGACGATATTTATATCTATCGTTATTTAGTATGGGCGGCTACCGATATTATATGGATGGCGTTAATAGCTTACTGGGGAATAAAAGATAAAGTTTATTTATGGCAATGCGTTATTGGTCAGTTAGTGGTTATTGGCGCACCTATATTACAATTATTCAGATTAGTTGACCGTCACCTTTGGGATTTAGCGTACAGCACCATTATTTATAAAACGTTAATGCCCTTTATCAATATTGGCACCGTCATAGTGTGTTATTTACCTTTAATTATGTTTTTCGCTAAAAAAAGTAATACCAATCCGCATAAGTAAGTGATCTATTTTGAGGATGGATAAACGTGTTGATAGCAAGGCAATAAATTCGCTATTCAGTTGTTCTAAATGAGAATTTTTTAACGCAGATAGCGACACGTTTAGCCCTGCAAAATGATCAGACATTATTGCAGATTGGTATAATACCCCCTCAAAAATAGAAAGCGCTCCACCTTCTAAATAGCTGTGCTAAACTACTGTTTATATAAACAGTTAACGAGCAACTCCCATGAAACTCTATATCGCTGAAAAGCCATCACTTGGCAAAGCTATTGCTGATGCACTGCCTAAACCACATAAAAAACACGATGGCTATATAGAAGTGGCTAATGGTGACTGTGTCTCGTGGTGTATCGGGCACTTGTTAGAGCAAGCTGAACCTGATGATTATGATGCGCGTTTTAAAAAGTGGCAATTTGAACACCTTCCCATAGTGCCGGAGCAGTGGCAGCTCAAGGCAAAAACGAAAACGCGTAAGCAATTAACTATTTTAAAAAAGCTAATTAAACAGGCATCAGTGCTGGTGCATGCGGGCGATCCCGATAGGGAAGGCCAATTGTTGGTGGATGAAGTCATAGAGCAAGCCAAAATAAGTAAAACCAAAAAGCAAAGCATTCAGCGTTTGCTAATAAGTGATTTAAATCTAGCGGCGGTAAAAAAAGCACTCAACCACATGCGTTCAAACCGTGAATTTATTCCGCTTAGTGTGTCGGCGCTTGCGCGTTCACGTGCAGATTGGCTATTTGGTATGAACCTTACGCGTGCTTATACGCTGGCGGGGCAAAAAGCTGGCTTTGGCAATGTGTTGTCGGTGGGTCGCGTACAAACCCCAATTTTAGGTTTAGTGGTTAATCGGGATAACGAAATAGCTAACTTTGTGTCAAAACCATTTTATGACGTGTTGGCGCATTTAATAACTCCTGAGCAGCAAAGCTTTTTGGCCAAATGGGTACCAAGCAAAGCCTGCGAACCGTATCAAGATGAAGAAGGGCGTGTATTAAATAAAGCACTTGCTGAAAATGTCGCCTCGCGAATAGCCAATCAACCGGCTGAAGTCACTGCGCTCGAGCAAAAACAAAAAAAACAAAGCGCGCCGCTGCCTTATAATTTATCGGCACTACAAATAGATGCTGCAAAGGCATTGGGTATGGCAGCTCAGCAAGTACTCGATATTTGCCAAACGCTCTATGAGCGCCATAAGTTAATTACTTACCCTCGTTCCGATAATCGTTATTTGCCTAAAGAGCATCATTTAGATGCGCCTGCAATTTTAAAAGCAATTGCAGCTAATGGCAGTCAAAGTACTGAGTTTGTGAATGGGGCAGACGCTAAAAAACGTAGCAAATGTTTTAACGATGCAAAGGTGGCTGCCCACCATGCAATTGTCCCTACCGCCAAACAACTAAAAACAGCGACTCTGGCGTCTGATGAAGCAAAAGTATATCAACTTATTAGCAGGCATTACTTAATTCAGTTTTACCCCGATTATATTTATAACGAAACTAAAGTAGAGGTAACCATTGCGGGAGGTTTATTTAAAGCCAATGCAAAGCAAGATGTAAGCTTAGGGTTTAAGGTATTAATGGGCAAAGCCGAGCTAAAAGATGAAGCAACCTTGCCTCATTTAACAAAAGGTATGGCGCTTAACTGCACTAAAGGTGAAGTTGTAGAAAAACACACTACGCCACCGTCTCATTTTACTGATGCAACGTTGCTAAGTGCCATGACCGGCATTAGTCGTTATGTAAAAGATTCACAAATTAAAAAAATACTCAAAGAGACTGATGGATTAGGTACAGAGGCTACCCGCGCAGGCATTATTGAATTATTATTTAGGCGTCGTTTTTTAAAGCGCGAGGGTAAATCAATTAAAGCCACACAAACAGGCCTGGCACTTATTAGTGTTTTACCAGAGGGCTTAGCTAGTCCCGATTTGACCGCTAAATGGGAGGCGAGCTTAGGCAACATTGCTCAACAAACAATGAGCTACCAACAATTTTTACAACCACTGCTGGTGGAGCTTGAAGGTTTTGTACAGCAAGCAGCTAGTTGTGATAGTCATGTATTTTCAAAGCTACCTAAAGCTCCGCCTAAAAAGCGCTTTGCTAAGCGTGGTAAAAAAACACCATTTAAAAAAACAAATTATAAAAAGAGCTCAGCAACCACTTAATTGCTGAACTCTCAAATACGGCTTACTTTTTATTAAATAACGCGACTGCAGCGTTACTCATGGCTTTTATACCGGTCGGTAATGCTACTTTATAATCTGGCGCAAATTTACTTGAGTGTAATGAGGGAAGTGTTTGGTTACTTTTCATCGCATTTGTATATTGCTGTTGGTTTACTCCACCTAGCCAAAATAACGTAATAGGAATGTTTTCGTCAGTTCTACCGTACAGCCCAAAATCTTCACCAGCCATAACCGCTTTTGTCTCAAGTACATTAGTTTCGCCAATTGCATCAGCAATAGCGCTCCTAACAATATTAGTTTGCTGAGGGTTGTTGTAAGTAGATGGAATAGATTCATCTTCATGAACGTGAACAACAGGGTAGTGCGAATTAGTAAGGCCTGCACTTTGAGCAATACCGGCTGTAATACGTTTTATAGCGGCTATTTGCGCCGTACGCACCTCTGGGTTGTAGCTTCTAAGCGTAAGCTGAAGTTTTACTTCATCGGAAATCACATTATGCTTTGAACCACCATGAATAGATCCCACAGTCACAACAGAAGGCTCAAGTGGAGAAAGCTCGCGACTTGTGATTGTTTGTAATGCTAATACCGTACGCGCAGCAATAACAACTGGGTCTACGGTAGTGTGCGGGTAGGCGCCGTGTCCGCCTTTGCCTTTTATAGTTATATCTACCGAATCAACACTTGCCATAGTGTATTCATTTTTCATTGATACCTTACCCGCAGGCACGCTGGCACTCACATGCAGCGCAATAACATGATCAGGCTTAGCATATTTACTAAATAAGCCTTCACTTAACATAGCTTTTGCGCCACCGCCAACTTCTTCTGCAGGTTGAGCAACCATCATTAACGTTCCTTGCCACTTATCTTTGTGGGCAATAAGTTGCTCAGCAGTACCAATAAACGAGCTCATATGTATATCGTGGCCACAGCCATGCATTACACCTACTTTATTCCCGTGCTCATTGGTCACTTGTACTTTAGATGCATAAGGTTTACCGGTTTGCTCTGTGATTGGTAGGCCATCGGTATCAGTACGAATCATTATTGTAGGGCCGGTGCCATTTTTATAAATCCCTACCACACCATAGCCGCCCACCTTATCTGTTACATCAAACCCAAGTTTTGTTAATCGCGATGCTATTTTTTGACCAGTTTCTTTTTCATGATATGAAAGCTCTGGAGATTGGTGTAAGTCGAGGTAAAACTTTTCAATAGCTGGCATACTCTTAGTTAAATCTAAGTTTAGGGGCTTAGCATAAGTAAGTGGACTTGCTATCATAAATGCTGCAGCTAGATAGGTGATTTTCATGTTTTCCCTCATTATTTGAAAGTATTTAATACTTGTATTTATTATGTTCGTCTCCATATAAAAACCTAAATAAATGAATATGGCAATTAATTCAATGAGCAACATAGTTAGTATCAACGCACAAAACCTTCAGCAAGTACTCGGTGAAACATCACAACAAAAGTTGGTGCTGCTTAACTTCCACTCGCCACAAAGTCCTGAGTGTATTAGCCAAATCGGCATATTAGAAAATTTAGCTACGCAATATAAAGACCATATTGTAGTGGCTAACCTTGATTGTGACGTAGAACAAGCACTTGCCTCGCAATTAGCGCAGCAGGTTGGTTTGCAAACCTTACCTACACTTGTATTGTTAAAAGATTCAGCGCCAGTCGATTTATTAGCGGGCGTGCAAACAGACGCGCAAATTCGCGAAGCCCTGAGTAAGCATTTACCAGCGCAACAGGACCTACTTCTTGAACAAGCAAAACAAGCATTGTTAAAGTCGGATCTAAATGCTGCATTTAATTACGCAAAGCAAGCGTATGAAATAGACAGTGCAAACGCCCGTATAAAGCTTGTATTAGCTGATATATGTATTCAAATACATAAGCTAGATGATGCTCAAGCACTTATTGATACAATTGACGCCCAAGAGCAAGATGCTTACTTTCATAACATAAAAGCAAAATGCGAAGCGGCCCTCGAAGCTACCGACTCGCCAGAGATAAATGAAAAGCAATCTCAAGTAGAAAAGTACCCAAATGATTTAGACTTAAAAACAGAGCTAAGCCAATTGCTAAACGATGCAGGACGAAAAGAAGAAGCACTCGAAACACTCTTCAGCGTACTTAAAAAGGATCTTAACTTTAATGACGCTAAAGCAAGCTTTTTAGCAATTATCGCTTCTCTACCAGATGGAGATGCACTTGCAGCGAAATACAGAAGAAAGCTATATAGTATTTTGTATTAATACCCGTAGTTAATAAATTAACTAAAAAGCACCTTATAGGTGCTTTTTGCGTTTTATACATCGTTATATTTAAAACAAACTGGGCTTTGCATATAGGTTTAGTTTGTTTTTTGTACTTACTTTGGCCCTTTAGAGTGAAAAATACACGAAATAGCTTTTATTTATAGTTTTTATTAAAAAACGCTTGCGTAAAAATCCGTTCTCCCTATAATGCGACCCCACTGAGACGGCAGAACAGGCAACGCTTAGCGAGGCAAGCAAGCTACTTAGTGAGTCGAGTAAAACTTCGTTTTAAAAACTTTCAAGTTTAAAAAATTAAGTGTTGACAAAAAAATAGGAAAGCGTAACATGCGCAGCCCTAGCGAGATAAAGCAACGCGCTTTAATCGCAACGTTCTTTA
>NZ_LKDU01000030.1:0-51099 GCF_001401855.1 Pseudoalteromonas sp. P1-7a
CATGTAAGAATAAGTAAAAACCGAGTAAAGCTTCCGCGTCCTGCTCACGCCCCTTACCTACATCCATGTAGGCAACAAAGAGTTTATCGCCCCTAGGCAGAACCCGAAGGGCAGCGCATGTTTGGCATTTATGCTGCGTTATCGCCTATTTATGTGGAATAACCACACTTCATAGGCTCTGTCTTGCCTAAAAACCAAACATGCTGCTGCAAATTTAACCATCAAAGTTCAACACGCCCTCGAAACATAAATACTAAAAACCCAAGCAAAGGCTTGGGTTTTTATTATGTATGGGTTTGGTTTATTTACGCTTCTAAGTATTAAGCTTTAAACAATTGCTACGCACAAATTCAGAGGGTAGCTCTGTGATTACTGCTGCGCGCTGTTTGTGGCAAAGGTAGGTATACACTTCGTATTCAAAATCATCATTAATTGCGCGGCCAACTTGATAAAGCGCTGAGGTAAAACTGCTATCAACCCTAAAATGATCTTTTACCACATAGTCTTTACTCAAATACCAATATAATTGAATACCTTCGCTTTTAGCGTATTGGTTAAGTACGTCTTTTAACGTTGAGCCGTTTTCAAAGCGTCTGGGTGCACTGGTTCCTGTCCAGCTAGCTGGCATAGGATCAACGGTTCTACCGCGCTCTGCTAAAACACGTTCAAGCGTTTGCTCCGGCTTTTTAAGTTGCAGTACAAACTTGTCGCGCTCCCTATCGGATTTAACTTGATTACGGATAGACGAATAAAAGCGAGAAAGCCCCTCGGCGGCTGCGTTCTTACTCTCTTTTATATCAAACAGGGGCCCTGTACCTACTAACACGTAAACTGCTAATAAAATTAACGCAACAGCTAGTATTAAGTGCTTAATCCAAAACCACATAACTCATGCTCATTTAGTATCATTATTTATTTATACCACTACTTTTTATAAAAAGAAGGGGTATTTTTATCAGGGCGTGTTTTAAAGCGGCGGTGCAGCCACATATATTGCTCAGGTGCGGCATTAATTGCTTGTTCAACACGTTGATTTACGCGTATTACATCCGCTCTATCATCGCCGCTTGGGAAGTTTTCAAGCTCAGGTACAATTTCTAAATGGTATTTACCTTGCTCATCTCTGCGGCTAATTAAGCTCATTGTTTCGCAGTGCTTGCTTGCTGCAAATAATAACGTGCCTGTGGTTGTTGCTGCATCTGGCACTGCGTAAAAAGGCACAAATTCACAGCGGTTTCGGCCGTAGTCTTGATCCGGTAGATAATAGCAAACTTTTTTATTTTTAAGCGATTTTAACAAGCCTTTTACGTCTTTTCGTCCAATTAAATACTCGTTAGAACGAAGGCGTCCATTGGTCGTAAAGTATTCCATGAGCGCATTATTGTGCGGGCGGTAAAACCCAAGCCCTTGGCATTTGGTGCCCATAACACGACTTGCCATTTCTAAATGCAAAATATGTGGCACTAATAGCAAAACGCCTTTACCTTGTGCCTGTACACGCTCAAAATGCTCTAAGCCTTTGATAGAACCATAAGCTTTTTTAACGCGCCATTGCGGCCACCACCAAGCCATGCCCGTCTCAACCATGGCAATACCGGTATTTTCCATGTTTTTAAGTACAAGCTGTTGCTGCTCGGCTTCGCTCATATCAGGAAAACACAGTTTTATATTAACCTCGGCAATATGGCGGCGACGCTTCATAAACCTGTGTACCAAGCGCCCAAGCAACTTACCTAAGCTAAGTTGAAACTTTTGTGGTAACCACGAAATCAAATATAAAAAGAAAACGCCAATCCAAGTTAGCCAATAGCGAGGGCCTAAAAATGAGGCTTTAAAAGGAGATGAGGTGACCACAAAATACTCTCTAAAATAAAAACGCTAGTTTAACGCTTCACATAATAAAATACAAAAAGCCAGCAATGGCTGGCTTTAAGCGTTACTAATTAACTTATTAGGCTTTTTTTAAACCTTGGTTTATGCTGCGTAAATCGGCGCTTGTTAGTGTACCAGCCGCTTGCTTTAAGCGAAGCGTAGATATCACGTAACGATAGCGCACATCAGCTAAATTACGTTTAGCATTATATAAATTTTGTGTGCTTACAAGCACATCAACGATAGTACGGGTACCTACTTCAAAGCCCGCTTCAGTGGCTTTAAGTGCACTTTGCGCTGATACCACAGCTTGCTCTAAGGCTTTGTAAGTTGCGATGTCTGATACAACTTGGTTGTATGAAGTAATTACGGTACGCGTTACGGCGCGGTAGTTAGTTTCGTAATCTTGACTTGCAGAAACATAAAACGCACGGGCTTGTTTAGTTGCCGCAACGGTTGCGCCACCTGTGTACAGCGGTACACTCAAATTAACCGCAACCGATGTTGAATCGGCACGTGGTTGGTCGTTAAAGCTTAAACCATTTATATTTTGATCAGTTAACGAGTCACCGTAGCTGGCATCAAGTGTTAACTTAGGGTAGTGACCCGCTTTAGCTAGCGTAATTTGATCTTTAGCAATATCAAGTGTCACTTTTGATACTTGTAAGCTGATATTGTTGTTTTCAGCGACTTTCACAAAGTCAGTCGGTTTTTTAATCGGTTTTACCGTTGAAAATGTGTCGGTGTTTAAAAAATCAAGCTTTGCATGGTATTTACCGGTGATTTCACGTAGTTGCTCGCGTGCTGTTTCAACAGCATTGCTAGCAATAATTTCTTGCGCTACTGAGTTATCATATTGTGCTTGCGCCTCATGCACGTCTGTAATCGCTGTAAGACCAACTGCGTAGCGCTGTTTTGTTTGCTCTAACTGACGTTCTATGGCACGTTTTTCGGCTTGCACAAATTCAAGGTTATCAATGGCGCTTAATACGTTAAAATAGCCCTCAGCCACGCGCACAATTAAGTTTTGTTTGGCGTTATCGTATTGTGCATTGGCTTGCAGTGCTTGTTTTTCTGCAATATCAAGTGTGTTCCAAGCACCTAGGTCAAATAAGGTTTGGCTTAAACTAACACCGCGAGTGAATTGGTCGGTTTCGCTATTGATTTTAACTTGGTCAGCTAAGTTACCAACGCTCTGAAAAGAGGTAGAATCGCTTTTTTCATAGCCCATGCTTACGCCAATTTGCGGCAGTAATGCACTCATTGCTAAGTCGCTTTCGTAAGATTGCGCGTCAGCTTGCGCTTTCGCTTTTAAAACAGTGGGATCGTTAGCAGTAGCAATTTCAAAAACTTGCATTAAATCTTCAGCACTTGCTGTGGTTGTGCCTAATGCGCACGACAAACTAACGAGCGCTGCAAGGATGTTTTTTTTCATGTTAGGTTCAGTCCTTAGACAAATTTTGTACTAAAAGCATGGTAACGTGTTTTGACCAATAACTAAAAAAGAAATTGGTAAAACAGTATGTTCAAATGTAACAGAATATATTAACAAACTTTAATCGTTCAAATAAGCGGGATGTATAATATGGCAGATAAAAGCCTGGTGCAATTTACACATAAAGATGTGAGCTTAAAAGCAGTTAAAAGTCTGTATAATGGCTTTTTTAAGGTGGATATGTATGAGTTTGAGCATAGCCTGTTTAATGGTGGTACATCGCAACTTATAAAGCGTGAAATATTAGAGCGGGGCGATGCAATCGCTGTTCTACCTTATGATGTAACTACGCAAAGTGTCCTTTTAATAGAGCAAATACGTATTGGTGCTATTAACAGCAAACACTCGCCCTGGCTGCTAGAATGTATTGCCGGTATGACCGATGGCAGCACCGATTATGAGAGTGTGGTAAAAAAAGAAGCCTATGAAGAGGCTGGGCTTGAGCTTACAAAACTTGAATTTATGCTTTCTTACCTTTCAAGTCCGGGTGGGACCACTGAGCGCTTACATTTATACTTAGCACGAGCAGATTTAAGCCAAGTACAAAGTGGTGTTTACGGCCTAGAAAGCGAAGGTGAAGATATTAAAACCCATATTTTAACCCTTGATGATGCGCTTTCGCGCCTCAATAACGGGGAAATAGATAACGCGGCAACGGTAATCTGTTTACAGTGGTTGGCGTTAAATCGAGAAAAAATAAGCAGTAAGTGGACATAATTTAACTTTTTAATACGGCGGTACTTTGACAGCACTTTTAGCAACCCAACGATATATTCAGAGCCTCCCAAAGTACATGACACTTTGCGAGCATAATTACGTGCGTCTTTCAAAACTATTACCTAAAGAGCGTAGCGCAAATAGCGTGCGTGAAATTAAATTAGGTCATAGTGAATTTGCCATTATCATTGACGATAGTGCTAAGTACACACTGGATATTTCTATCAAACAGCTAACAGGGATGGTTAAAGGCGTTTCTCCTTTGTATTTAACAGTCAGGCTTTATCAAGATGCAAAAGTGGCTGAAATTATTCATCACGATTACCATCAACGGATAAAACCCTCCTATGGTTATCCAAACCCCAAAATGCACCAAAAAGATGAAAAGTATCAACTTAATGCATTTTTATATGACTGGTTAGTAGCCTGTGTAGAGCATGGCCAAGCAGTACTAAATTGGGATATAAACAATGGCTTGGTTTGATGAGCATTATCACTTTAATACCTCATCGCTGCGTGTTGCGCACATAACCGATAGCCATTTATTTGCCGACCCTAACGCAGAGTACTTTAACGTAAACACCGCCGCGCATTTTGCACAAGCATTAGCGCACATGGCCACGCAGTCATTAGATGCGGTTATATTTGGTGGTGATTTAACACAAGATCATAGTTTTGAATCTTATTTATTATTTGCTGAGCTTATTAATAACGCTGATTTGACCTGTCCAGTATTTTGGGTACCAGGCAATCATGATGAGATTGCCATGCTTAATCGCATCAGTGGTGGGCAAATAGTGTCAGCTAAACGCATTCTCGCACAAGGGTTTGAGCTGTTACTCATTAATTCAAAAGGGCCTACACCTGCAGGGTGGGTATCTAGCGAGCACTTAAATGAAATCACGGAGTATTTAGCAAGTTCGCAATCGCAGCATGTGGTGTTTTGTCATCACAACCCGCTTGCTATTAATGGCTACCTAGATAAACACATGCTCGAAAACGGCCCGCAATTATTAAACGTATTAGTGAATAGTGGCAATGTTGGCGGACTATTTCATGGCCATGTACACAATCAATACATGCAAACTTTTAGAGGGCTGAGTATTTATGCAACCCCAGCCAGCTCGGTGCAATTTACAAAAAATAGCCCGCAATGGCACCAAGAAAACCTCGGCCCCGCTTATCGAATGTTGCATTTAACTAAACAGGACAATGCTTTAACAGTTAAAACGGATGTTGTATGGTTAAACGCGTAATTTATATTCATGGTTTTAATAGTTCTGAAAAATCATATAAAGCTGTGCGCTTTGGCGAGCTTATGGCAAACTATGACGTTGACTATTGTGTACCGCGTTTAAATCACGAGCCCTTACAAGCTATTTTGCAGCTTGAGCATTTATTAACGCCAGATACCGCGTTACTTGGGAGCTCATTAGGTGGGTTTTATGCCACCTATTTGTCGCAGCGTTATAACCTGCGAGCAGCACTAATAAACCCAGCAGTAGCACCGTTTAACTTATTAGCGCCGCTTATTGGCCACAATTATAATCCGTATCAAGATTATCATTATGAGTTAAATAGCAGCCACATGGATGCATTAAAAGCATTGTATGTGCCTAAATTAACATCGCCCAAACTGCTTTATTTGTTACAGCAAACGGGAGATGAAGTGTTAAATTATCAACACGCAGTAAATTATTTTTCACAATGCAAACAGTTAGTTGAGTTTGGTGGCGATCACAGCTTTGTAGGTTTTGAACGCACCTTAGATAGTATTGTAGAGTTTCTTAAATTACCTAAAACAAATTAGCCTAAGCGCATAAAAAGATAAAAATTATGAGTCAGCAAAATTATAATGCCGAAGCCATTGAGGTTCTCAATGGATTAGAGCCGGTAAAACGCCGCCCAGGTATGTACACCGATACGGTACGTCCGAATCATTTAGGCCAAGAAGTTATTGATAACAGTGTCGATGAGGCCATGGCGGGGCATGCCACTAAAATTGATGTGATTTTACACGAAGATAACTCACTTGAAGTTATAGACGATGGCCGAGGTATGCCGATAGATATTCACCCAGAAGAAGGCATTCCGGGGGTGGAGCTGATTTTTACCAAGCTACATGCAGGTGGTAAATTCTCAAATAAAAACTACCAGTTTTCGGGCGGTTTACATGGCGTAGGTATTTCGGTTGTAAATGCGTTATCTACACGTGTAGAGGTTACCGTAAGGCGCGATGCACAACAGTACAGAATGGCCTTTGAAAACGGTGATAAAGTTGAAGACTTAAATGTCATAGGCACCGTGGGTAAGCGCAATACGGGTACAACGGTTCGATTTTGGCCTGATGCGAGTTACTTCGACTCAGCTAACTTTTCTATTACTAAATTAAACCATTTATTAAAAGCAAAAGCGGTTTTATGCCCAGGTTTGCGCATTAAGTTTGTCAATAAACAAACAAAAGAAACGCAAGAATGGTTTTACGAAACAGGCTTAAAAGATTATTTAATTGAGGCTGTTAAAGGCTTTGAAGTACTGCCAAAAGACCCATTTGTAGGTGAGTTTTCAAGCTCGATTGAAGGAGCCGATTGGGCTGTTGTATGGCAGCCTGAAGGCGGCGAGTCGATTGCCGAGAGCTATGTAAACCTAATTCCTACCGCACAAGGTGGTACTCACGTAAATGGTTTGCGACAAGGCTTACTTGAAGCAATGCGCGAATTTTGTGAATTTAGAAACTTATTACCGCGTGGCGTAAAGCTTACCCCTGATGACATATGGGAGCGCTGTAGCTATGTGTTATCGGTAAAAATGCAAGACCCACAATTTGCTGGCCAAACCAAAGAAAAGCTTTCTTCTCGCTCATGTGCAGCGTTTGTAGCTGGCGTGGTTAAGGATTCTTTTAGCCTATGGTTAAACGAGCACACAGATACCGCTGAACTGCTTGCCGAATTGTGTATTTCAAATGCACAGCGTCGTTTACGTGCAGCAAAAAAAGTGGTGCGTAAACGCGTTACCTCAGGCCCTGCACTGCCTGGTAAGTTGACAGACTGTAGTGCAGCCGATAACGACCGTACCGAACTATTTTTGGTAGAGGGGGACTCAGCTGGCGGCTCGGCTAAGCAGGCTCGCGATCGTGAGTTTCAGGCAATAATGCCGCTGCGTGGTAAAATCTTGAATACGTGGGAAGTAGAGTCAGGGCAAATATTAGCCTCGCAAGAGGTGCACGATATTTCGGTGGCGCTGGGTATTGACCCAGACTCAAGTGATTTAACCGGCCTGCGTTATAATAAAATTTGTATATTGGCCGATGCTGACTCTGATGGTTTGCACATTGCTACTTTATTGTGTGCATTGTTCGTACGTCACTTTCCGCAGCTGGTTAAAGCAGGGCATGTTTATGTAGCGATGCCTCCGCTGTTTAGAATCGATATTGGTAAAGAGGTTTATTACGCCCTCGATGAAGACGAAAAAACAGGTATTTTAGCCCGCATAGAGGCTGAGAAAAAACGCGGCAAGGTTAACGTGCAACGATTCAAAGGGCTGGGCGAAATGAACCCGCTACAGCTGCGCGAAACCACAATGGATCCAAACACGCGCCGCTTAGTGCAACTTACACTTGATGAAGAAGAGCAAACATTAGAAATGATGGATATGCTACTTGCTAAAAAACGCTCATCAGACAGACGCCAGTGGCTAGAAGATCATGGTAATAAAGCACAAGTTTAATAGGCTTGTGTTTAACACTTGGAGAGGCAAATGAATAAAATACTAGGAAGTTTATTGTTGCTTGGCTTAACAACAGCCCCAGCAATGGCAAAAGACATACTAGACAAACTCACCGTAGCACCTGGGTTTGAAGTAAGCTTATTTGCTGATAATGTTGAAAACGCGCGCCAAATAGCAGTATCAAAAAAAGGCATTGTTTACGCAGGTTCTCGTAAAGCCGGAAATGTATATGCGTTAATTGATCATAACAGCGATGGTGTAGCCGATAAAAAAATGGTAATTGCTGAAGGGTTAAACATGCCCTCTGGGCTAGCAATTAAAGATGGCGATTTATACGTAGGAGAAGTACATCGTATTATTCGCTTTAAAAACGTCGATACACAGCTAAAAGACCCTAAATTTGATGTTGTTTACAATGCGTTGCCATCGGATCGTCACCACGGGTGGAAGTTTATACGTTTTGCGCCCACCGGCGAGCTTATTATTCCGGTTGGTGTACCGTGTAATATATGCGCCGAAGATGAGCGCTACGGACGTATTTTTGCATTAGATGTAGAAACTAAACAAATTAAAACAATAGCCCAAGGGGTACGTAACTCGGTAGGCTTTGATTTTCACCCCAGCACGCAAGCGCTTTGGTTTAGTGATAATGGCCGCGATATGATGGGTGATGACATCCCACCGGATGAAATTAACCGCGTAAGTAAAGAAAACGAGCACTTTGGTTTCCCTTACGTTCACGCCGGTGCCATTTTAGACCCTGAGTTTGGTAAAGGTAAAAACATGAGCGACTACAGTGCGCCAGCGCTTGCACTAGGTGCTCACGTTGCGCCTTTAGGTATTCATTTTTACACCGGCAAACAGTTCCCAGCTAATTACAAAGAGCAGTTATTTGTAGCGGAACACGGCTCATGGAATCGAACAAAAAAGTCTGGTTATAAAGTGGCTTTAGCCAATGTAGAACAAGGGCGTATTACTAAATACACACCGTTTATTACCGGCTTTATGCATAACGAAACAACATTTGGACGCCCAGTTGCATTTGCACAATTAAATGACGGCAGTCTGCTGATAAGCGACGATTACGCAAACGTGATCTACCGCGTAAGCTATAAGAAAAACTAGGTAAGCTTTAATGAGTGATACAGATACCTTGCTGATGCAAGGAATTGAACAACAAACAATGGGGCGCTTTACCGAAGACGCCTACTTAAATTACTCTATGTACGTAATTATGGACCGTGCATTACCGCATGTTGGTGATGGTTTAAAACCGGTTCAACGTCGTATTATTTATGCTATGAGCGAGCTGGGATTATCGGCCGCGGCTAAATATAAAAAATCGGCTCGTACGGTAGGTGATGTATTAGGTAAATACCACCCGCATGGCGACAGTGCCTGTTACGAGGCTATGGTATTAATGGCGCAGCCGTTTTCTTACCGCTACCCGCTGGTGGATGGCCAAGGTAACTGGGGTGCAGCAGATGACCCTAAATCGTTTGCGGCCATGCGTTATACCGAAGCGCGCTTATCAAAGTTCTCTGAGGTATTACTTAAAGAGCTAGGCCAAGGCACCGTTGATTGGACGCCAAACTTTGACGGCACCATGGATGAGCCATTAGTACTACCTGCACGTTTACCGCATATTTTATTAAATGGCGTAACCGGTATTGCGGTAGGTATGGCAACTGATATTCCACCACATAATGTGCGCGAAGTGGCCAGTGCGTGTTGTTTATTACTTGATAAGCCTAAAACTGAGCTTGATGAATTACTTGAGCTTGTACACGCGCCTGATTACCCAACCGACGCTGAAATAATTACCCCAAAAGCCGATATTCATAAAATATACAAAACCGGCCGAGGCTCAATTAAAATGCGCGCGGTGTATACTGAAGAGCACGGCGATATCGTGATTACTGCGCTGCCACATCAATGTTCTGGGGCTAAGGTGCTTGAGCAAATAGCGGCGCAAATGAATGCTAAAAAGCTGCCAATGGTTGCCGACTTACGTGATGAGTCTGATCACGAAAATCCAACCCGCATCGTGATAGTACCGCGTTCAAACCGCATTAAAGCTGAGCCGTTAATGGCGCACTTATTTGCCACTACCGACCTTGAAAAAAACTACCGTGTAAATTTAAACATGCTAGGCCTTGATGGCCGCCCACAAGTGAAAGACTTACGCAGTATTTTATCTGAGTGGCTAACGTTTAGACGTGAAACAGTACGTAGGCGTTTACAGCACCGTCTAGATAAGGTGCTGGCGCGGTTGCATATTTTAGAAGGTTTACTCGCTGCCTTTTTAAATATTGACGAAGTGATTGAAATTATACGCACAGAGGATAAACCAAAACCTGTGTTAATGGAGCGCTTTGAGTTAACCGAAATCCAAGCCGAAGCTATTTTAGAGTTAAAACTTCGTCATTTAGCAAAACTAGAAGAGTTTAAAATACGTGGCGAGCAGGATGAGTTGGCCAAAGAGCGCGACAAGTTAGAGCTTACCTTAGGCTCAGACCGTCGTATGTCAACGCTCCTTAAAAAAGAAATTCGAGAAGCGGCCGACATGTACGGCGACGAACGTCGCTCACCGGTTATTGAGCGTGTAGAAGCTAAAGCACTTAGTGAAAAAGATTTAATACCGTCAGAGTCGGTAACCGTTGTGCTTTCTGATAAAGGGTGGGCACGTGTTGGTAAAGGCCATGACATCGACGTAGAGGGGCTAAATTACCGGGCGGGTGATGAATACAAAGCCTCAGCTAAAGGGAAGAGTAATCAGCCAGCGGTATTTTTAGACTCTGCGGGGCGTGCATTTGCAACGGATGCGCACAGCTTGCCATCGGCACGAAGCCAAGGTGAGCCCATGACAGGGCGCTTTAACCTCACCACAGGCGCTAATTTTGAGCATGTGGTAATGGGTGAAGACAATCAAGTACTACTTATGGCGTCGGATGCAGGTTATGGCTTTATAACCGAGTTTAAAGATTTAGTAAGTAAAAATAAAAACGGTAAAGCCTTGGTAAGCGTGCCAAAGGGCGGCATTTTACTATCACCCATAAGAGTGAACGATGTAGCGACCGATTACTGCATGGCTATTTCGAACGAAGGACGAATGCTGTTATTTCCATTGCGCGATTTACCAAAACTGGGTAAAGGTAAAGGCAATAAAATCATCTCTATTCCGGGTGCTAAAGTACAAGCACGTGAAGAGTTTGTAAAAGTACTTGCTGTAGTACCGCAAGGCAGTAGCGTTACACTCCATGCTGGTAAACGAAAGCTAACGCTCAAACCGGGTGACTTGGAGCATTATCATGGCGAGCGTGGACGCAGAGGTAATAAGTTACCTCGAGGCTTACAACGTGTTGATGAAGCTGTTGTCGAGTTTACGCCGGCTGATGAGCAAAGTGATGACACGTTAGCTGAGGAATAAACCCGTAATAGATACCTCTAACGGCCTGCTTTTGCAGGCCGTTTTTGTTTACCCTGTGTTTTTCAGCTTACAGCTGTTCGCTATTGTCTCGAGTTCGTCATAAAATCACGTTATAATAGTGAAATATGCGCGGCTTATAGCGCATTGCACACACATTTTGGAGAAAAGTTTGTTAGCTGTTATACGTATTTTAATTATGGTGCTGTTTATATTTTTCAGCTGCGTGTTTGGGTTGTTACTGTCAATTGTGAGGCCGTTTCATCCTAACAATGTGCATGTGATTGCGGGTTGGTTTGCTTCGATGGCTAAAATGCTTGGAGTTAAACTTGTATTAAAACGCCACCCTGATGCAAAAAATATTGGCCCTGCAGTGTATATATCTAACCATCAAAACAATTATGACTTATTTACCGTACCTGCCATGGTGCCTAAAAATTGCGTAAGTTTAGGCAAAAAAAGTTTAAAGTGGATCCCATTTTTTGGCCAGCTTTATTGGTTGTCGGGAAACATATTAATAGATAGAGCAAATCGCTCTAAAGCAGCAGGTACAATTTCAAAAGCCGCTGAAAAAATTAAACAAAATGGTTTATCTGTTTGGGTTTTCCCTGAAGGCACTCGAAGCTACGGTCGTGGTTTGTTGCCTTTCAAAACGGGGGCATTTCATACCGCTTTAAGCGCAGATGTACCCATAGTACCGGTATGTATGAGCACAACAGATAAAACTATTAAGCTAAACCGCTGGGATAATGGTACAATTTACATTGAAATGTTAGCGCCTATATCACTTGATAAAGAAGTGAGTGCCCGTGAACAGGCCACTCAAGTGCATAGTATTATGGCTGCTAAAATAACTGAATTAGATGCTCAAGTGAGAGATAAATAATGGAAAACTGGCGTGAAATAAGTGAAGACATCGTAAGTTCACTACTTGAAGATGGCTCTGATCCTGAAATACTTTATGAAGTTGAGCATCATTTTGTATGCGAAGATTTTAGCAAATTAGAGCAAGCTGCGCTGGCTGCTTTTAAATTAGGCTACGATGTTGAAGAGCCGGCAGAGCTTGAGCTAGAAGATGGCAGCAAAATTTGGAGCTTTGATATTGTCGTCGAAGCTGAGCTAGACGTTGAAGTTATAATGGAAGACGTTGAGAAACTTGCAGCCCTAGCTGTTGAGTGTGACGTTGAGTACGACGGTTGGGGCACTTACTTTCAAGAGTAAGGCGTTAGCTAGTTGATAAAAGCGAGCATTTATATGCTCGCTTTTTTGTGTTTAGGGCAACATGATTCTTTAAACTTTTGCCTATTTTAGATATTAATGCACATTTTTTAGTGTAATGGCGCACTAATCCCCGCCTTTATTTTGCCTTATTTAACGGCAAAAAATATAATTTTTTAGTATTACCAATTTTATTTTTGTTATAACCAATTATTATTTTTCATGTAAAAAATTTAATTTATCTAAATTTATTCATTAAAAGTTAAGCTTGCTATATTTTTATTGGTAATAGAGTTTTTTCCGGCGTACTACTTATTTATTAAATAGAAAAAATATTTTTATTTATCGCTAATCTGTCCCTAATATATAACCTGTTGAATAGCTAACATTATTTAAAGTTTTCAAATACAATTATTAATAAAACTAATACTTATTTGCTATTAGATTTGCTGTTGACATATTGGTAACAAAAAATATAGCCTTTACCTCGCCATGCGGCATTAATATTGGTAAGTCCAATTTGGGGTTTTATATTGATTTTTGTAACCTGAATTGTCTTGCCAAATCGATTCATACACAAAAGTAGAAACCTGTTTATACAGTGTGATCTAAGTTTTAGTGGCTACCACAAAACTAAGTAGTTAGGTTATTTTTATGTTCAGGTTTAAAGGAATAAAGATAATGATTAACCATAAAAAACTGTTTTTTTACAGCGCAATTGCGACAAGCTCAGCACTATCACATGCTGCAACAATTAATAATGCAGGCTTTGAAAGTGGCTTTAGTAACTGGAACGAAACTGACCCAGCCGCTATTTCCTCAGATGCTTACAGTGGCTCAAAATCGCTAAAAATTCAGGGTAGCCCAGCACGCGTTTATCAAGTAGTCGATGTGCAGCCTAACACTGAATACACCCTAAGCGCTTATGTGCTCGGTAAAGGGCAAATTGGTGTAAACGACTTAAATGGTTTATTTAAAAACCAAACCTTTAATGTTTCTTCGTGGACTAAAGTAACAAAAACATTTACTACGGCTAATACCAATTCACTGCAGGTTTTCGCTAAACATTACAATAACACCAGCGATGTACGATTTGATAATTTTGCCTTGGTTGAGGGTAGTGGCAGCAATGATGGCGGCTCAGATGGCGGCAGCGATAACTCTAATGGTTCAACAATTCCTAGCAGCATTACCAGTGGCAGCATTTTTGATTTAGAAGGGGATAACCCCAATCCTTTAGTTAACGATAGTACTTTGGTGTTTGTCCCGTTAGAGGCGCAACATATTACGCCTAATGGTAATGGCTGGCGTCATGAGTATAAGGTAAAAGAAAGCCTGCGCGTTGCTATGACTCAAACCTATGAAGTGTTCGAAGCTACGGTAAAGGTGGAAATGTCTGACGGTGGAAAAACGATTGTATCACAGCACCATGCAAGCGATACCGGCACTATATCTAAAGTGTATGTATCAGATACTGATGAATCGGGCTTTAATGATAGCGTAGCGAACAACGGAATTTTTGATGTGTACGTACGTTTACGTAATACCAGCGGTAATGAAGAAAAGTTTGCTCTAGGTACTATTACCAGTGGTGAGTCATTCAACTTACGAGTGGTTAATAACTACGGTGATGTTGAGGTGACGGCTTTTGGTAATTCGTTTGGTATACCGGTAGAGGATGATTCGCAGTCATACTTTAAGTTTGGTAACTACTTGCAATCACAAGACCCATACACATTAGATAAATGTGGTGAGGCCGGTAACTCTAACTCGTTTAAAAACTGTTTTGAGGATTTAGGCATTACAGAATCAAAAGTGACGATGACCAATGTGAGTTATACGCGCCAAACTAATTAATCAGCGACTCAATCACGGCCACTCACCTGAGTGGCCGCATTAAAAATTTTTTTATAACCACTTTTTATTTTTAAAATACAGCCCTATACCACCTGTAAGCACAATCAAAAAAATCACAAATGTACTAAATGCATAGGGGTTTTCGGTCCCAGGTATACCGCCTACATTTACCCCTAAAAGGCCTGTTAAAAAGCCCAGCGGTAAAAAAAGCGCCGCCACAACTGACATAACGTACATGCGTTGATTTAGTTGCTCAGACACTTGGTTGGTAATGGTTTGCTGAATAATTTGTGCGCGCTCTATAGCGCTATCTAGCTCTTCTAAATAGCGAATAAGTAAGTTAGTGGTTTCGTTTAGTTTTGCTTTATCTTCATCTTTAAGCCAAAGGTAGTGGTTATTTATCAGTAAACTTAGCGCTTCTTTTTGTGGTTTTAAGTAACGTTTCAAGGCAATAGTTTGACGCCGTAGTTGTGATAAACCTTGGTTATCAAATTTTTTGCTTGGCTCGTCTATTTCCTCTTCAAATTCATCCAAGGTTTCATCGAGCTTATTAATGACACTTTGCATCCGTGATGTCAGCTTTTGGGTTATACAGCAAACCAGCTCAGAAATAGAGCATGGGCCTTGGCCAGCATTAAGCTCTGCTAATATATCTTGGATTGAAAGTAAGCGACGCTTGCGCGTAGTAATAACTATTGATTCGTTAATAAATAATCGAATTGAAACCATGTCCTCAGGGCTTTGTGCAGGATTTAAATTTACACCACGTAAAAACAGCATATGGCCATTGGTACTGGGTGTTAAGCGTGGGCGAGTTTCATCAGCAATAAGCGAATCAAGCTCAAAGTCACTAAGATGTTCTTGGTTTTTTAACCACGTTACTGCCTCGCTTTGGCTGTAGTCCATATGTATCCACAGTTTACCTTGTTTAGGGTGCCAGTTATTTAAATCGCGAGTGTTTTCTATGGCGTGCGCACCACCTTTTTCGTCAAGCACCAATGCATGCAGTAAACCATTAATCATATTTAAGGCCTATATAATAGTGTGTTTTTAATACAAATAACTATAGCGTATCTGCAAAGTGCTTTTTAAAGCTACCTTAATTTTTTAGTCAGTTAGCTTTAAGGCTTAACCCCATATGCAGCCTTTAATTGCTAAATAAAACGCTAAGCAACAAGGTGTGCATTGTGTGGTCAGTTTCTATAAAAGATCAATTTAATTTACTCATCGACTAGATAAATTTATTTCGCTGGTGTTTTTTTCGCCTTAGCGTATAAGTCACTTTTTTATTAAGGGCACATTTATGACAGCAAAGTTGACCGTGGGTTGGCGTGAGTGGTTGAGTTTACCGGAGCTTGGTATCGAGAAGATTAAAGCAAAGGTGGATACTGGCGCCCGCACCTCATGTATTCATGCAGTTAATATTGAAGAGTACCAAAAAAATGGCGAAAAATGGGTGAAATTTATAGCGCAACCATTACAAGGTGATGAACAAACACAGGTTAAATGCTCCGCGAAGGTTAAAAAAATTAAAGCTGTAACCAGTTCAAGTGGGCAAAAAGAAATGCGCTATTTTATAGAGACCACACTACATGCAGGCCAACATAGCTGGCCTATTGAAGTGACGCTAACAAATAGAGCAACAATGAAATTTAGGATGTTACTTGGCCGTACAGCCATGGAAAACCATTTAGTCGTTAACCCGGCTTTATCACATTTATTAGATAGTTAAGGTTTTAACTATGAAAATTGGTATTTTATCTCGCAGCAGTAGTTTGTATTCAACGCGACGCCTAATAGAAGCGGCAGAAGCCCGCGGGCATGAAGTAAAAGTAATTGATGCGCTACGTTGTTATATGAACATAAACTCACAGCAGCCAGAAATTCACTATCGTGGTGAAAATTTAAAAGATTTTGACGCCATTGTTCCACGTATTGGGGCATCGGTAACGTTTTATGGCTGCTCAGTGTTGCGACAGTTTGAAATGATGGGGGTTTACCCGGTTAATGAATCAGTGGCTATTTCTCGTTCGCGCGACAAATTACGCTCACTTCAGCTGTTATCACGTAAAGGTGTAGGCATGCCGGTAACAGGTTTTGCCAGTAAGCCAGATGATGTAAAAGACCTACTAGAAATGGTAGGGGGGACACCTGTGGTTATTAAGCTACTTGAAGGCACACAAGGCATTGGTGTTGTACTGGCCGAAACGCGTAAAGCAGCTGAAAGTGTGATTGAAGCGTTTATGGGCTTAAAAGCCAATATTATGGTTCAAGAATACATTAAGGAAGCTGGCGGTGCCGACATTCGGTGTTTTGTATTAGGGGATAAAGTAATAGCGGCCATGAAGCGCCAAGCGCAAGAAGGCGAGTTTCGCTCAAACCTTCACCGTGGTGGTAGCGCAACATTAGTACGCATTACCCCAGAAGAGCGTAAAACAGCTGTTGCTGCAGCAAAAGCAATGGGCTTAAATGTAGCGGGTGTTGATTTACTTCGCTCATCACGTGGGCCACTGGTTATGGAAGTGAATTCTTCTCCAGGGCTTGAAGGGATTGAAGTAGCAACAGGTAAAGATATTGCTGGTATGGTCATCGAATTTATCGAAAAAAACGCTGCTATTAAAGGAACCGCAACCCGTGGCAAAGGTTAAAATTAATCGCCCTTTTACTTTATTAGAGGAAAGTATTGGGGTGGGCGAGCGCAAAACTCTCGCGTTGGAGGCCGCTAAACTTTACACCCATTCACCACTTAATATTCCTATTGAGGTGGTTAATGGTGTGCTGGAAGGCCCTGTTTTAATGATATGTGCAGCTATTCATGGTGATGAGCTAAATGGTGTAGAAGTTGTGCGCCAGCTGCTATCTAAAATAGATGTAAGCCAATTACGCGGAACCATAATTGCCGTGCCAATTGTTAATGTGTTTGGCTTTATTCATAAGTCGCGTTATTTACCCGATAGACGCGATATGAACCGCAGCTTTCCGGGCTCTGAACGAGGATCGCTGGCGGGGCGTATGGCGCATATGTTTTTTAATCAGGTGGCGGTACATTGTACCCACATTATTGATTTACATACCGGCGCTATCCATCGTACTAACTTACCGCAAATACGCGCTAACTTAGATGATGAAGCAACCGCTGAGATGGCTAAAGCATTCGGCACACCCGCGGTTATAAATGCTTCACTTCGTAATGGCTCATTACGAAGTGAAGCCGCTAATTTAGGTATACCGGTTATTACTTACGAAGCGGGTGAGGCCTTACGCTTTGACCCTATAGCCATTGCAGCTGGAGTACAGGGTGTGGACTATGTGATGCGGCATTTAAAAATGGTCCGTGGCAAGCGCCCTAAAAAACTGCCCGATCCTATTATTGCCGGTTCTACAAGTTGGATACGCGCTGAGGTAGATGGCATTGTACGCGCGCAGGTATCGCTGGGTGAACACGTAGAAAAAGGCCAAGTGCTGGCATATATAAGTAGCCCATTAGGTGATGCTGAGCTTGAGCTTTTAGCGCCTAAAGGCGGTATTGTAATAGGTCAGCAAACTATGCCACTGGTAAACGAGGGGGATGCGGTGTTTCACCTTGCTTATTTTGCAAATGCAAATAGCCTAGTAGAGCAGCAGTTAGAGCATTTTATTGACGAAATAAATGATTTAGATGAAGAGCTTAAAACAGCGGAGCTAAATAATTAGCATTGTGTTAGCTAGTAAAAAGCCGCAGTAGGTAATTTATCTACTGCGGCTTTTTTGTGAACATGACTTTTTAAACTATGTTTTTTTAGAGCCAATTATGCGTTTTATTACCGGCGCTTTAGTAGGCTTTGGCTCCTTATTTAACACCATTACAGGGCGGGTAACAAACAGGTTATTAGGATAAACAACTCTATGCCCATCTACATGTTCAAGGAGTACGTTCATTAAACCTAATTCGACTATGCGTCCTTCTATGTGGTTTGCGCCATCAACAATACGTACCCAATTACCTACATGAAAACCGTTTTGGATAAACATGAGTAAAAAAGCGGTAAGGTTACTAAGCAGCGACCAAGCGGCAAATAAAGCGACTCCAAGCATTGCAAATAATGATGAGCCAAGTACTAATAACCCGCGCAGCTCAATGCCCCAAAATATCAGCACTAAACACAGTACAACAAACGCTAAAATGATTTTTAATAAAAGCTCAGCCCTAAATTTACGATGAACATCTACTTTTCCTTTAATGGCTTTTTCGAGCAGTTTTTTTGTTGCTTTTAATAACAGTGGAAAAAGTAAAACGGCAATAAGGGTAACAATTAATTTATATTGTGTACCCATTAGCTCTAAAAGCGTAAACAATTCCAAAGTGAGATCCCGTACTGTTTTTAGGAAAATTTAAAACGCGAGTGTAACGCTTTCGTTTATTACCCGCTATTTAAAAAGTGTTTTTTACACTCACAAGCCATTGCACCGAATCAACATCATCGTAGCCATCTAGTGGAGCGGCAATATCAAGGTGGATCATGGTGCCAGAGTTTGCTCTGCTTGGCGCTAAGCGCAAACCCACCCCAACATTTTTTAAAACATGATCGTTCTCGCCGTTATCTTCATCGTTAAACCAAGCGCGGCCAACATCAACAAAGCCCGCTGCACCTACTTTAAATAACTGCAGTAAATCGTACTCCCAGTAATAGCGTTTTTCTAGGCTGACTAAAAAGCTTCGGTCGCCGTGCTGGTAATCCATGGGATAGCCACGAAGGCCTGTTTCGCCGCCAAGTGTTAGCTGCTTATCGGCAGTTAGGTTTTTAGCATACTGGGCGCGGGCTTTAACAAACCAGGATTGGTTTTCGCTGGTATTTAAGTAGTACTGCACTTCGCTGGTGGCCAAAAAGTTTTCAAGCTGTTTTTGCTCTTTATTCCAATAACCATCCACTTGTGCACTAAAACGCCACAGCGTTCTGTCGGTAGTAAAGTGCGCTTTTTTAGCTTTTAACGAATACACGGCTCTGCTGTCATCATTACTAAGAGACTCATCGGAGTAACCTAAAAGCGCTTTAATGTTCCAGCCTAAATTTAAATCTTCTGTTCGCGAAATACTGTCAAAATTACGTACTTTTATATAACTGTCTTCAAACCAATGACCGCTAACATAGGGGTAACTTAGCTGCCTATCTTTGGCTAAGGGAGCAAAGGTTGTTTCTATTTCTGCAAAGCTGTCTTCTTGGTTTACATAGCCAAGTGTCAATCGCTGCGTCCAGCTATCAGATAATGCTTTAGAGTGACCTAAAAAAGCGCTAAAAAAATTGGTTGTTTGATCAAACTCGCTGTATTCGTCACCCCGGCGATACAGCGCCTCTTCTCTTTGTTCAGAAAAGCTTTTAATACCATAGCTATAGGGCGTATCTATGGCATAAAACGGGTAAGTTAACTCTAATAAGTGGCGTTTACCATCGCTGTTATCGGCATATTCTAAGCGCCCGCGATACCGGCTTGATAATATATTAGGATCGTCATAAACAAATAAATAACCATTGCGATCGCTGTCGGTGGTGCGTGAAAACGATAAACGCTTACCCCAACCTAGTAAGTTCGACTCGCGAAAACCTATGCTCGATTTATTTTCGCCACCGCTGCGGCTAAAGCTTATTTCGGGTAGTAAGGTCCATAAATCGCGAGTTACTACGGTTACATCTACGTTGCCGTCGCAGTTTTCAATCGCGCTTATTTGCGCATCGTATAAATAGTTTTGTTGGCGTAATAAACGCTCTGACTCAGCGAGTTTTCTGGCATTGTAATTATCGCCTTGTTTAAATAACAAAATATTACTAATTACATCTGGCTCTGTTTGGATATGCGCACGGTTAGCAAAACGAAAAAGCGCGTTATTTTCCTCTTCCCGTTCGGTATTAAACACATTGAGTTGTTTAAGGGTAATTGACGCTATTTGAGCATCGCTGCGGCTATTAACGAGCGTGGTTGTATCTTCAACTTCGCGGCGTAAATTATTGCTTTTATTTGAGTGCGATTGCACTGTGGGGCAGCTGCTAGTTTTATTGCTTGGTTGTTGTGCAAAGGCCTTAGGCGCACTAAAGCTTACGAGAGCTAAGCTTATACAACAGTGTGCAATCCATTTTTTATTCACCATTGAACCTCTTCAATACTACTGCCAATATGAGTCGTAATATCAGCTTACATCATTGTTATTACAATGTAAGTAAAAGGTATGGATTTTGAAACTAATTAATTGTTATCGTTACGCACCTTTGTTAATTAACCTCAACGCTGCTTGTTTAGAGCATAGGGATGCGTTTTAGCTTAAGTAAAAGGCCAGGGCTGCTAATAAGTGCTCGGCTTCATGGCCTTCGCCATTAATCCAAATACTTTCGCTGTAGTGTTCAAAATTTAAATTAAAGGTTTGCTGTTGATAGCTAAAACGTAATTGATGACGATCAGCCCCTTGTGCGTAATCAATAATGGTTATCTCATCAGCGTGTAAAAACAGCGTGCTCCACAGCTCAAAGTCTTCATCATGAGGTGCCTCTACGGGGCTGATAACAATGCATTTATGGGCGTGATTGTATTCAATTTTGGTCATGATTTACTTAATTATTAGCAAGGTAGTTACGAATGGCCGTTAAAAATTCGCCGCCATATTTATTGAGTTTGGTAAAGCCAACGCCCGACACCTTTAAAAACTCGCTGTCGTTGGTGGGCATTAATTGCGCCATTTCGGCTAAGGTTTTATCGTTAAATACAACGTACGGCGGTACATCGTCTGCATCAGCAAGTTCTTTGCGTAGCGCGCGTAAGCGGGCAAATAGTTTTTTGTCGTAATTAAACTGCGCCAGTTTATCTTGGTATACGTGTTTAGCTTGTAAGCGCGGCTCGGCAAGCTGTAGGGCATATTCGCTTTTAAGTACTGCGCGTGCAGCTTCGGTTAAGCGCAGTGAAGCACCTTGGGTAATATCTTGGCTTAACAGGCCTTGGTGTATAAGTTGGCGTAATATACTAAGCCAAAACTCACTGCTTTTGTCTTTGCCTATCCCATAGGTGCTGAGTTCGTGGTGGTTATTATCGCGAATGCGGCTGGTATTAGCCCCGCGTAATAGTTCTACAATATAGCCTAAGCCAAAACGCTGCCCAGCTCGGTACACACACGAAAGCGCTTGTTGCGCTACTAACGTGCCATCAAAGCTTTTTGGTGGGTTTATGCAAATGTCGCAGTTACCACATTGCTCGCGTTTATACTCGCTAAAGTAGTTTAAAAGTATTTGGCGACGACATGTCTGCGCCTCGGCAAAACTGGCCATGGCATTAAAACGCTGCTCTTCTACGCGGCGGCGTTGTTCATCGTCTATGTCTTCAAAAAAGCGCCTAACGCGGCCAATATCGGCGGGATCAAAATACATAATGGCTTCTGCGGCTAAGCCATCACGCCCAGCGCGGCCGGTTTCTTGATAGTAGGCTTCAATACTTTTTGGAATATCGTAATGCAGTACAAAACGCACATTTGGTTTATTTATGCCCATACCAAAAGCAACGGTTGCAACCACAATTTGAATGTCATCGCGGGCAAATCCGGTTTGCACGAATTGGCGTTGCTCGTTACTCATACCAGCATGATAGGCGGCGGCATTTAGCCCTGCATCAGCGAGCTTTTCGGCAATGTCATCAACGCGTTTACGGCTAGTGCAGTAAATAATACCACTTTGATTTTTTTGCTCTTTTAAATAGCGCAGTAGTTGCGCCATCGGTTTAAATTTTTCTTCGATGGTGTAACGAATATTAGGCCTATCGAAGCTGCCGGTATGTATATAGGGCTGTTGTAATTTTAATTGCTCAACGATATCAAAGCGGGTTGCTTTATCGGCCGTGGCGGTCAGGGCCATCATAGGGACATAGGGAAAACGCTGTTTAAGCTCGTTTAATCTAAAGTAGTGCGGTCTAAAGTCATGCCCCCAATGCGATACACAATGTGCTTCGTCTATGGCAAATAGGCTTATATTTAAGTGGCTGAGCCGTTCGGTAAATTCATGCTGAAGCACTTTTTCAGGGGCAACATACAGTAATTTTATTAGCCCTTGGTGCAATTGTTGGTACACTAATTGTTGCTCTTCGCGAGCAAGGCTATTATTAATGTAAGCGGCTTTAACACCTAACGCTTGCAGTTGCGTTACTTGGTCTTGCATGAGTGAAATAAGCGGCGAAATGACCACAGTAACCCCTTCTAGCACTAACGCTGGTACTTGGTAACACACTGATTTACCACCGCCTGTAGGCAGCAGTACCAAAGAGTCTTGGCCATTAATAGCCGCATCGATAACCGCTTTTTGGCCATCACGAAACTCGCTGTAGCCAAACACTTGTTTAAGAACGGTGTCGGGCTTGCGGACCAATGTGCTAGGAGTAGGGGTTAGAGTATTCATCGCGGCTATTTTAGTGTTTTTTTTATAGGATGTCTTTAGCTTAGCGGTAAATGATTTAATTAGTGCCTCGTGGTTTTGCTTCAGGTATGCTTAACTCATCGTACCAGTCTTAATTTAAACATAGAGAATAACAATGAATAAAGAAATGTTAATTGAACAAGTGGGCGCACTGTTTGTAAATGGCATGCCATTTAACCAGTTTTTAAATATCTCGGTAGAGTCACTCAGCCCTGAGCAAGCTAAAATTACGTTCCCGTGGCAAGATGTATTTATAGGTAATCCTGCGCAAAAAATTCTTCACGGCGGTATTATATCGGCGGTGCTTGATAATGTGGGCGGCATGCTTGCAGCAGCCAGTGTTATCGATAAATTAACCGACTTAGATATTCCAAGCGTACAGCAAAAGCTGGCTACCTTAGGCACTATAGATTTACGTACAGATTATTTACGCCCTGGCAAAGGGGAGGTATTTACAGCCAGTGCTACTTTGATACGCTCTGGAAATAAAGTATGTGTATGCAGAATGGAGCTGCACAACGAAAAGGCAATACAAATCGCTTTTGGTACAGGTACGTATTTAGTCGGATAACGATGTTAAAATAAACTGTCTTGGGTTTAGGTTTACTCGCCTCAAAATAAGTCACTTAATAGCGCGAATTGGTATAAACTGTCGGCCTTTTAATACGGATAAGTAGTATGTATGTCGATTGCAAACGAGCAGCGTAAAGGCGGGATTTTTGCCTGTTTAGCTTTTTTAATGTGGGGCTTAGCGCCTATTTATTTCAAACAAATACAACATGTTTCTGCCTTTGAAATTTTAACTCACCGTGTTCTCTGGTCTGTGGTTTTTTTAATACTTGTGGTCAGTGTGCTCAAATACTGGGATAGGGTTAAACGTATCGTTGTCCAGCCCAAAATTGTTTTAATGTTAGTGCTTACATCCTCTATATTAGGCTTTAATTGGGGGTTGTTTATTTGGGCGGTCAATAATAACCATATGCTCGATGCCAGTTTAGGCTATTATATAAACCCATTACTGAATGTGCTGTTGGGCATGCTATTTTTGGGCGAGCGACTGCGTAAGTTGCAAGGGGTTGCAGTGTTTTTAGCCTTTGCTGGTGTGGTACTGCAGTTGGTCAGTTTTGGCTCGTTTCCGGTGGTGGCGTTTTCGCTTGCCACGTCTTTTGCTATTTATGGCTTACTTCGTAAAAAGTTACCGGTTGAAGCGCTGCCGGGCATTTTACTTGAAGCGCTAATTTTATTGCCTGTTGCATTAATTTACTGGTGGGTGATGGCCCCAACGCCTACCTCTGATTTAGCCGTTAACGATTGGCTGACCAATGCGCTGTTAATTAGTGCTGGTATTATTACGACCTTGCCGCTGTTGTGTTTTACCGGCGCAGCTAAGCGTTTGCAGTACACAACTTTGGGCTTTTTTCAGTACATAGGACCCAGTTTAATGTTTATGCTTGCTGTGGTGTTTTACGATGAAGTGTTTGATGCCGAGCGAGTGATCACGTTTGCGTGTATTTGGAGTGCTTTAGCTATATTTACGTGGGATTCTTATCATCAATCACGTAAGCGTAAAAAAGCGGCGGTAACCGCCGCTGAAGTCTAATCCCAATGCGCAATAATAGTTTAAGTAAGTAGCTATAAAGCAGCGTTAAGGTTTAGCTTATTACTTTATTACGGCCGGTTTCTTTTGCATCATATAGCTTTAAATCGGCCTGTTTTAACAGTTCATCTATCTGGTAAATTGGGCCGCTTGCAAAACCAATAGAAATTGTAAATTTAATTTTTTCTTGGCTAAACTCTTGGCTATTTAGCTCTATAAACTGCCTAAAGCCTTCTAAGCGTTTTAGTGCTTGTGCTGTGGTTGCATCAGTAAAGTAAACGGCAAATTCTTCCCCACCTAAACGAGCAACTAACTGCTTTTCAAAGTACTTTTTAAAACACACTGCCAACCCTTTGAGCACTTCATCTCCGGCATCGTGGCCGTATGTATCGTTAATCGATTTAAAATGGTCTATATCAAGCATAGCGAGTGCGCCATCTTGATTCGATTTTTTTAAATACTTGAGTGACTTGCTCGACTCTTCAAAAAAGTAGCGGCGATTAGGTAGCTTTGTTAAGTAGTCTGTATTTGCCTGGCGTTTAATTGTGGCTATTTGCTCAAGCATGTCGACGTTTTGACTTAGGCGGCAGTAAAACTCTTCGCTGTTAAAGGGTTTATGGAGGTAGTCATTAGCACCATTTTTTAAAAATAGGCTCGATAATGCTGATGAGTCAGCCCCAGAAATGCCGATAATGGCTTTTTCATCATTACTGTAAAGTCGGCGAATTTCAGCGCATAACTCATCACCATTCATGTTTGGCATTTCGTTATCGGTAATAATAACAGACACGTCTTTTTGGCTTTCGAGCACCTCTAGCGCGTCTTTTCCGTCCTTTGCTTCGAGTATTTGATACTTATGGCGCTTTAGTAAGCTGCAAATGTATCTACGGGTAGACGTTGAGTCGTCGACAACCAGCACTTTTACGTTTTCGTTACGGGGTAAACGGCTCAGTTGTTTTTCTAGGTATTGGTAAGCTTGTTTGTTTTCTTTGATTATGTAATCAATGATTGGGTACTTTTCTACTGTGTCGCGAGTTTGCTTATCTATGTTGCCTGTCATTACGATGGTAGGAATGTCAGCATTAATAGTATACGGAATCGCCTCACCCGCAGGCGCATCAGGAAGGATAAAATCTACAACAGCACAAAAGTAGCTATTGTTTTTTATTAGCTCTTTTGTTGCCGCCAAAGACTCGGCTATATCAACTTCATAACCCACTTTGAGCGCGATATGCTTTTGCACACGCGCTATAGTAGGCGTATCTTCAATTATAAGTATTTTTCGCGTCACGTAACAACCTTGTTTGATATTTTGCAAAAGTGTTTGCTTATACAAGTTGTAACTGCTAAAACGCAAAAAAGCAAATAACTTAGAGGGTTATACGCTATCTGACTCGCCATAATCGTCTTGGCTTATTGGCATTGACCCTGACATTTTTGAGCGACCAAAAAGTGTATGAAACTTGGTTTTACAAGTTGTTAGTTTTAAATATTTAACCCAGGCTTTTTCGATTGGGTTTGTAGGTTCTTTATTGCCACAAACTACATCAACAAATTGCGCTTGTAAGGTATTTTGTGGCGCTAACGTTTTATTATAAAGCCCTTTTAGTATTACGCCATGTTGCTCTAATATACTGGCTTCTAATAAGGTAAAGTTTCCGCTGCGGCTAAACCCGCGAGGAAAGTTTTGATCATCATAAAATTGACGCTGGCTAACAAACGCTTGGCGAAGTAGTGAAATATCGTTGCTCATAACTGTATCCTCATACCCTGTTTATTGCTGGAGTATGATGCAAGTTTGACAATTTATTAAACAAGTTATTTTTATCGTGAGGATAAAAAATTGGATATAGATTTATTAAAAACATTTGTAGAGGTTGTGCGCACGCGTCATTTTGGTAAAGCGGCTGAAAACCTATACATCACTCAATCGGCAGTCAGCTTCCGCATTCGTCAATTAGAGCAGGGGCTGGGTGTAAACTTGTTTATTCGTCAGCGGAACAATATTCAATTAACGGCGCCAGGAGAGAGATTGCTTCCGCATGCTAAAATGATCATCACCGGCATGCAGCGTGCCAAAGTGGATGTGGCATTGGCCGATAACATGCACAAGCAAATAAGCTTAGCAGGGACACCCAATATATGGGATGCCTTTTTACAATTTGGCATTACTAATATAGTGTCGGCTATGCCTGGGGTGTCGCTAGTTGCAGAGGTTAAAGCCCAGCAAGAAAGCACACGGTTATTATTAGAGCGGACGCTTGATTTAGCCATTTTATTTGACCCACCTAAAGTGGATGAGCTTGTGGTTGAGCGAATTTGCGAGCTACCAATTATTCCTGTCAGTGGCTATGACACAGCAACTAACGAAAACTTTTTTGATAACCAATATGTATATGTTGATTGGGGCACTACTTTTTCGCTGTGGCATGCGCGTCAATTTACGGGTAAAACGCCTCCTTATTTTAGAACCAGTACGGGGCGTATCGCGCTTGATTTAATTATTCAGTGTGGTGGCAGTGCGTTTATACCCGAGGTGCTTGTTGAATCTCATTTAGAAAAGGGTGAGCTGTTCCATGTAAAAGATGTTGAACATACCTCGCGTGATATTTTTGTGGCCTACCACAGAGACAACGAACAAAAAGAGTTAATAGAAACCTTGATTAACTTATTACCTAAAATAAATGCTCATCAGCCTATTGATGAACACTAAATACCGACTATTATTTTTAGTGAGATTGAGTGGGTACAATTTTGTTTATTAAATATTCATGTCAGTTTGTTTTCAGGATTTAGACACTTTTATTAAAATAAAAAGACAAAAATGTTTCCTTTGTAATATATCTGTCATTTAACGATGACAAACTGCAGCTGTTTTAAAAAATTAGTTTTGTGATTATCGAGGAAATAACATGAATTTTGTAAAATCGAGCTTATGTATTGCTCTAGTAAGTGGTTTATCTTTTAGTGCGTTTGCAGATGTTGATGTTTACGGTAAAGCGAATGTTACTGTGCAATCATCTGATGACGGTGAAGGGTCTTTCACTGAAATTAAAAGTAATGCATCTCGCTTTGGCCTAAAGGGATCTGAAAAGATCACAGATGGATTAGAAGCGGTTTATAAGTTTGAGTTTCAAGTTGATGTATCTGACGCTGACTCTAAAGGTGATAACGACGACAATATTTCTGCACGCAACCAATACGTAGGTTTAAAAGGTGCTTATGGTCAAGTTGTTGTGGGTCGTAACGATACGGCACTTAAGCAATCACAAGGCAAATTAGATTTATTTAATGATCTTGAAGGCGATATTAAAAACGTCTTTAAAGGTGAAAACCGCTTGGGTGATTCAATCACTTATACATCTAAAAGCTACGAAGGTTTTAAAGTACTTGCTACATTTATTGCCGAAGATGACGTAGATGCAGATAACGGTTATTCAATGGCGGTTACCTACGGTGACGCTGCACTTAAAAAGAGTGCGGTTTACGCCTCGGTTGCAGCCGATAGCGAAGTAAATGGCTACGATGTAGTGCGTGCGTCAATCCAAGGTAAAGTAGAGAGCTTTAAATTAGGCGCTATGTACCAAACTCAAGAAAAAGTAGACGGTAGCGCAGAAGCGGATGGCTACTTATTAAACGCAGCCTACAGCATGGGTAAAAACACGTTTAAAGTGCAGTACCAAGCAATGGACTTTGATGATAGTGATGACAAAACGGCAGTTTCTGTAGGTGTTGATCATAAGTTTAATAAAAACATTAAAGTATTTGGTTTTTACTCAAGCTTTGATATGGACAACAATGTTGACCAAGATTACGTTGGCTTAGGTATGGAATACAAGTTTTAACTATTCGCTAAATTAGTTAAAACGCTCCCTTTTTAACCGCGCTCCTTTGAGCGCGGTTTTTTTGCTTTAAATTATTTACTTACCCGCCCATAATAGACGCTCATTTGGAATGGGGTGAAATTCCTCAACTATTCCCGTAACTGTAATGAGCACCGTGCTTTAAGTCAGATACAAATGAATAAAATATTTTAACGAGCGGGTAAACTCATTTTATTAGTGCACTATTTTTTTAGTGGTGTCTTAGTGAGTGCGCGTTTTTAAAGGACTCACTTTGCAAACTACATTAGCGCCAAACACGCCTTTATTAGACATTCAAAATGTGTCGTGGGAAGTTGATAATCACGCCATTTTAAACACTATTAATTTGCCTATAACAAAGGGTAAATTTATTGGCTTAATAGGCCCAAATGGGGCGGGTAAGTCGAGCTTACTGCGCTGTTTGTATCGCTTTAATAAACCCACCACAGGCAAAATTACTTTTAATCAGCAGGATATTTGGCAGCTTAAAAGTGAAGATTACGCAAAATATGTTGCTGTCGTTCTGCAAGAAACGCCTGCTCAATTTAACCTAACGTTATTTGATGTGGTTGCCCTTGGGCTTACGCCTCATAAACCACTATTTAGCGCCACCACCCACAGCGACAAACAAAAAATTACACAGGCAATAAAAACCGTAGGGCTTGAGCAGCAGTGTAAGCAAAATTTTGAATCACTTTCGGGGGGCGAAAAGCAACGAGCATTAATTGCCCGCGCCATAGTGCAACAACCGCAATTACTCATTATGGATGAGCCAACCAGCCATTTGGATGTTAAATACCAAATACAAGTGATGGAATTAGCAAAATCGCTAGGGGTCACTGTGTTTGCCTCATTTCATGATTTAAATTTAGCAGCTGCTATGTGCGATGAACTGGTGGTTATTAATAAAGGCAAAATAACACATACAGGCTCGCCTGAGCAGGTACTTAGTGAAGAGATGCTAGCAGATGTTTTTGGGGTATGTGCGCACGTAACCAGCCACCCGCAGCGCACAGAAAATGGCCAAACTATTCCTCATATTACTTACTTTTATGGCTATTAATTAAATGGATATAACAAACATAAACCCGTGGACTATTTTTATAGCTGCCTCATTAATTGCACTGGGCAGCCTTTTTAGTGCACTGAGCTTTGGCGCAGCAGATACACCGTTTAGTGATGTGTTCACCGGAGTTTTATCGGCAGGGGAGGGCTCGCTTAACGCACGTATTATTTATGAGCTTAGGTTGCCCCGTACTTTACTTGCCTTTATGGCGGGCGCAGGTTTGGCTATTGCTGGGCTTATTTTGCAAACGGTTACTCGTAACCCGCTCGCCGATCCATACTTATTTGGTATATCGTCAGGTGCGTCGTTTGGGGTTGTACTGCTTATGGCTGTGACAGGTATAAGTGCTGGGTTTATGTTATCGACTGCTGCCTTATTAGGGAGCTTTTTAGCTATGGGCTTATTGATACTTATTGCTGGGCGGCAAAAAAATACGCACGTAGAGTCTATGTTGTTAGCAGGTGTGGCGCTGTCGTTTTTATTTAGCGCATTTACCAGTTTATTGTTGTATTGGAGCGACCCGCAAGCAGTGGCTGGTATTTTATTTTGGACGTTAGGTAGCTTTGCCCGCGCACAATGGGCCACGTTATGGTTGCCATGTATGGTTATAGTGGTGTGTATTGGCTTTATGCTGAGCTTTAAAAGACAGTTAAATGCGCTGCTTCTTGGCGATGAAAGCGCCATAACGCTTGGGGTGCGTGTGCACCGGTTTAGAATTTTTATGCTGGTATTGAGCTCCTTAATAACGGCCGTGCTGGTGGCCTTATGTGGCGGTATTGGTTTTGTAGGTTTAATGGTGCCGCACATAGTGCGCTTTTTTATATCTCAAGGCAGTACTGCTGGCTTACTCATCACAAGCTTAGTGGGTGGCACGTTTATGGTGTGGGTCGATGTGCTTTCGCGCTCATTACTTAAAAACCAAGAGCTCCCTGTAGGGGTGATTACAGCAGCTATGGGTAGCGTATTTTTTCTAAGCTTGCTCTTTTTTAGAAAAACAAAGGCATAGGGCGGATGAAAACCTTAATGATTCAAGGCACTACGTCAGATGCCGGAAAAAGCACCTTAGTCGCTGCGCTTTGCAGAGTATTTGCAAAGCGAGGTGTAACGGTTGCGCCTTTTAAACCGCAAAATATGGCGCTTAATAGCGCGGTTACGAAAGAAGGCGGCGAAATAGGCCGAGCGCAAGCTTTGCAAGCAATAGCGGCTAATGTAGAGCCTCAAAACGACTTTAATCCTATATTACTTAAACCAAATAGCGATACGGGCGCACAAGTTATTATTCATGGCAAAGCCATTAGTAATATGGAAGCGAGCAACTATCACGACTACAAAAAAGTGGCGATGGATGCGGTGCTTGCCTCGCATAAACGCCTAGCTAAACAGTTCGATTTATTATTGGTTGAGGGCGCAGGCAGCCCTGCAGAAATAAACCTTCGCGAAAACGACATTGCCAATATGGGGTACGCAGAAGCGGTAGATTGCCCTGTCATTATTATTGCCGATATAGACAAAGGCGGTGTGTTTGCGCATTTAGTGGGCACACTTGCGCTGCTAAGCGAATCTGAGCAAGCGCGCGTAAAAGTCTTTGTTATAAACCGCTTTAGAGGCGATATCAGCTTATTGCAAAGTGGGCTAGATTGGCTTGAGCGCTATACGAAAAAACCTGTGCTTGGGGTGCTGCCCTACTTGCATGACCTAGCCCTTGATGCCGAAGATGCCGTTGCAATAGATAATAAAGTGACACACGCCACCATTAATATAGCTGTACTTTTATTGCCGCATATTAGTAACCATACCGATTTTGATGCATTGCGACTGCACCCAAATATTAATATAAATTATGTGCGCCATACTCAAGCAATTCCGCCGGTCGATCTGGTTATTATTCCAGGTAGTAAAAACGTGCTGGGTGATTTAAGTTTTGTAAAAAATGAAGGTTGGGATACGCAAATAAAGCGCCACATACGCTATGGCGGTAAAGTGTTAGGGGTTTGCGGCGGTATGCAAATGTTAGGGAATAGCATTACTGATCCCATGGGGGTTGAGTCGTCATTAAAGCGTGTTAAAGGCCTTGCATTAAGTGACTTTGATACCACTCTTAGCACCCAAAAAGTACTCACTAAAGTAACCGCAACTATGCAGTTAAATAATAATAAAACCCCCTGTAGTGGCTACGAAATTCATGCGGGTATTAGTGAAGGTGCAGCACTTAATAGGCCATTTTTAACGTTTAACTCGCACCCTAAAGGATTTGTAAGTGATGGCTTTATTAGTGATGATAATGCCCTTGCTGGTACTTATTTACACGGTTTATTTGATGAGCCAGCTGCCACATCGCAAATTTTAAAGTGGGTAAAACCAGAGGCCGCAATAACGCCAATTAGTATTGCTAAGCACCGTGAACAGCAGTTAGAACGTTTAGCAACTATGTGCGAGGAAC
This sequence comes from Pseudoalteromonas sp. P1-7a, assembly GCF_001401855.1. Classification (NCBI taxonomy): domain Bacteria; kingdom Pseudomonadati; phylum Pseudomonadota; class Gammaproteobacteria; order Alteromonadales; family Pseudoalteromonadaceae; genus Pseudoalteromonas; species Pseudoalteromonas sp. P1-7a. The sequence goes on from NZ_LKDU01000030.1 coordinate 31,699, forward strand.
ACTTAAACATACAACACATTATATCGATTTACGAAGGACATAATAATGACAGATAAAAGCAACGATAAGCATAAGCAGCGTCAACAAAAAGTAAAAGAGCAAGTAGATGCACGCGTTGCTGCAGCGCAAGATGTTAAAGGCATATTTCAGGTAATTACGGGTAATGGTAAGGGTAAATCAACCTCTGGGTTTGGTGTGGTTGCACGTTGTGTAGGGCATGGTAAAAAAGCCGCTGTTTGTCAGTTTATTAAAGGCACATGGGAGTGTGGAGAGCGTAACCTACTACAAAGCGCAGGGGTTGAATTTGCGGTGATGAATACCGGCTTTACGTGGGATACGCAAAACAAAGAAGCCGACACTGCCGCAGCGCAAGCAACGTGGCAAGAAGCCAAGCGCATGCTTGCCGATAGCAGTATAGATTTAGTATTACTTGATGAGCTTACCTATATGGTGACTTATGGCTACATTGATCTTGATGAAGTAGTAAGCGCGTTAAATAACCGTCCTCCTATGCAGTCGGTTATTATTACAGGTCGTGCAGCGCACCGCACGTTAACAGAACTTGCCGATACAGTAAGCGAAGTACGTAATGTTAAACATGCATTCGATTCAGGCATTAAAGCACTTGAAGGGTTCGACTACTAATGTACAGGGCATTTATAGTTGGCCTTGGGCTATGTAGTTTAATAGCCAGTGCTGTTGCAAACGAAACAACGCCCCCAAAAAAGCTGCGTGTAGTTGCACTTGCGCCGCATATAGTAGAAAACCTATTTGCTATAGGTGCGGGGGATAATATTGTTGGCACTGTTGATTATGCCGACTACCCTGCTGAGGCTAAAAATATTGAGCGCATAGGTGGCTACTATGGTATTTCACTTGAAAAACTACTAGCGCTAAAACCCGACTTAGTGATTGGTTGGAAAGGCGGAAATCAAAGTGGAGACTTAGAACAAATTAAGCGCCTTGGTATAAAAATACATTTAAGTGATCCAAAAAAGATAGAAGAAGTAGCAAATGAGCTGATCACTTTTGGTAAATTTACTGGGCGTATTGAGCAAAGTAAGCAAATAGCAAACGCGTTTAATACCAAACTTAAAAACATAAAAAAACAGCAGCAAGGTAAAAAAGTATTAACTGGTTTTTATCAATTATGGCCAGAGCCAATGATGACGGTAAGTGAAAATACATGGATAAACCAGCTTATTGAAACATGTCATGTAAGCAATGTATTTGCACAAAGCGATACCGACTACCCACAAATAAGTATTGAAAACGTGGTAATGGCTAAACCGCAAATTATTATAACCCCTGATGAAAAATCAAAAACACCACAACCGGTAGTTAATTGGCAAAAATGGCCTGAAGTACCCGCGGTTAAAAATAATCATTTTATACGTGTAAACGCCGATTTATTACACCGTTTTTCACCACGCATGTTAGAAGGGCTTGCCGATATGTGTGATAAAATAGATGCATCACGCAAACAAATTAAGAGTACACAATGAGCGATTGGCCAGCCTTTTTAGAAGATGAGTTACAGCATCCTTATATGCAGCAAACATTAGATTATGTAGCAAAACGCCGCGCAGAAGGGATTGCTGTGTACCCACCCAAAGAGCAAGTATTTAGCGCCTTTGAAGCCACAGCCCTTAACGATATTCGCGTGGTTATTTTAGGCCAAGACCCATACCACGGAGAAGGCCAAGCCCATGGTTTGTGTTTTTCAGTATTGCCAGAGGTTAAAAAGTTACCGCCGTCGCTAAAAAATATGTACAAAGAATTGGCAACCGATATACCTGGTTTTGTAATACCCGAGCATGGCTACTTACAAAGCTGGGCTGAGCAGGGCGTATTTTTACTCAATACGGTACTTACTGTAGAGCAAGGGCAAGCGCACTCGCATAAACACTTAGGGTGGGAGCAATTTACCGATAACGTCATTGCGCATATAAACGAGCACTGCCGAGGCGTGGTATTTATTTTATGGGGCGCTCATGCGCAAAAAAAAGGAAAAAATATTAACAGCACTCGCCATCATATTTTAAAAGGGCCGCATCCGTCTCCGCTTTCTGCGCACCGAGGTTTTTTTGGCTGTAAGCATTTTTCACAAACTAATGAATTGTTACAAGCCCAAGGGGACAGCCCCATAAATTGGCAAGTTTAATGGATATATTAAAAAGGCTTTCATACACTGAAAGCCTTTTGTTTATGAGCGTTTATAGGATTAAAAATCTAGCTCATCAATTTCAATACTGTCTGTAAAAAAGTCCAACTCCTGTAGTTCTTTACGTAACCGTTGCTTGTCTTTTATGGCCTCAATCTCGCGCCACTTTCTTTTTTTATTCTTTTGAGAGGTTTTTCTTGTTGTATCAGGACCTTCTAATATCTCTAATATATCGTTTAGGCTATCCATGACTATCTCCTATTGATTTTAGTGAACCTCGAGAATACCTATACCACAGGCCTAGCTAAAATAGAATAAAAAAGTGACAATAATGTTGCAAGTATGTGATGCCTTAATGAATGTTAACTTAGTTCAGCAAATAACGTAGGCATAAAAAAACGCCGCAAGTGCGGCGTTTAATATAGCGTAATTAGCGTGTATTACATTGCTTTAAAGCGTGCTTCTAGCTGCTCTTGTGCATCTGCGAATGAGCGAATGCCTTCAGCTAGCTTTTCAGTGGCCATTGCATCTTGGTTATGTAACCAACGGAACTGCGACTCAGTAAGTGGAGCAGGCTTTGGCTCTTTAGGAATATCACTTTGTAGTAAGTACTCTTCTGCGCCTTCTAAATTGCCTAAGTCTTCTAGTAGATTAGGGCTAATTGTTAGCTTGTCACACCCTGTAAGCGCAATAATTTCGCCGGTATTACGGAAGCTCGCGCCCATAACAACGGTTTTGTAATCATGGCGTTTATAAAACTCAAAAATGCTACGTACTGATTGAACACCTGGATCTTGTAGCGGATCGGTTGGTTTTTCCATACCATTTGCTACGTGCCAATCTAAAATACGGCCAACAAATGGCGATATTAAAAATACGTTTGCATCAGCACATGCACGTGCTTGAGCATCGCTAAATAATAAAGTTAGGTTACATTTAGTGCCTTCTTTTTCTAGTTGCTCAGCAGCTTTAATACCTTCCCATGTAGACGCAACTTTAATTAAAATTTTGTCTTTGCTTACACCTTCTTTCTCATAAAGGCTAAGCAGGGTGTGTGCTTTATCAATAGTTGCTTGGGTGTCGAATGATAAACGAGCATCTACTTCAGTAGAAATATAGCCAGGTACAATTTCGCTAATTTCTTTACCAATTAATACGGCAAAGTAGTCACATGCAAGTTCAAGCTGTTTAGCTGCATCTTGCTCTGTTTCTTTTGCATAGCTCCAAGCTTTATCTAGATAAGGCTTGTATGCTTCAATCTCGCTTGCTTTTAATAAAAGCGACGGGTTTGTGGTTGCATCTTCTGGTTGATGCTTTTTGATCGCTTCAATATCGCCAGTGTCGGCTACGATAGATGAATGTTGTTTTAGCCTTTGTAGAGCGCTAGTCATTTGCCTTCCTCATTCCAAGCAAGTTAAAAGAAAATCTAAACTACCTTAATATAAGTATTCAATACTGCAACAGTGTGACAATGCTTGATAGGTCTTATGTCCTTATCAATAGAAAAACGACGATGCATGATTTATTAAGGTAGGATTTAGGCCATTGCGATTAATTTTCAATGGTATTTTATAAACAAAACGTGCTTTTCGTCTCATTTAATGTTGAAATTGACATTAAATAAATTACAAGTCAATAGCTAACTATGATCACTGTTATTTCACCAGCAAAAAATCTTGATTACGAAACGCCACCCGCAACAGATAAGTTCACTCAGCCTGAATTACTAGAGCACAGCGAAGAGCTCATGAAAGTATGCCGTGAACTAACGCCTGCGCAAATTGGCAGCCTAATGAAAATTAGCGATAAGCTTGCAGGGCTTAACGCTGCACGCTTTAGCGAATGGTCACAACCGTTTACGCAAAGCAATGCTAAACAGGCGGTACTAGCCTTTAATGGCGATGTGTATGGTGGTTTAGATGCTGCAACACTCACTGCAGCTAACCTTGATTATGCGCAAAGTCACTTACGTATACTTTCAGGTTTATATGGCTTATTAAAGCCGCTTGATTTAATGCAAGCCTACCGCCTAGAAATGGGCACTAAGCTTGATAACCCTCGCGGGAAAAATTTGTATGAATTTTGGGGCAGCATTATTGCGAATAAATTAAACGAGGAATTAAAAGCGCAAGACGCACAATACCTCGTTAACCTTGCTTCAAATGAGTACTTTAAAGCGGTAGATAAAAAAGCGCTTAATGCGCAAATAATTACGCCGCATTTTAAAGACTGCAAAAATGGTCAATATAAAGTAATTAGCTTTTACGCTAAAAAAGCACGCGGCATGATGGCCCGTTACATCATAGAAAACCAAGTAACGCAGTTGAGCCAATTAAAAGAGTTTAGTGTGGCGGGTTATTACTTTAGCCCTGAAGCAACCACTAAAGATCTTGAGCCTGTATTTATGCGCGACGAGCAAAACTAGCGTTTATACCCAGCAAACAATGAGTTAAAAAGCCATGCAATGCATGGCTTTTTTTATGCTGGCGCTAAACTTGCTAACTTCACCTACTATTAATGAAATAAAAAACAGATAGGTGTAAAAATATGATCAGTATTCCCTCAGTTGGCGAAGCCGAAAAGCTTATAGAAGAAAAACTTGGCGGTTGGTTTGATGTTGTAATTAGCCATATCCCAAACTTTATTGTAGCTGTTGTAATCGCTATTTTGTTTTCAATAATAGCGCGCTTTGCCGGCCAGCTAATGAAAAACCTATTAAGGCGCTCACTCGACTCTAAGCAAATAGCTGATTTAATGGCCTCTATTTTTAAAGTGATTGTGTTATGCGTAGGTTTATTTATAGCACTTGATTTTATGGGGCTAAAAGGCACTGTAACATCGTTACTAGCGGGTGCAGGTATTGTGGGTTTAGCCATAGGTTTCGCATTTCAAGACATGACCGAAAACCTAATTGCCGGTATTGCTATGGGAATACGCAAACCATTTAAAGCGGGTGATGTAATTGAAACCGACGACGTATTTGGTTCAGTGCATTCTATAAACCTGCGTAACACGCTAATAGAGAGCTTTTACGGGCAGTTAATACTGGTACCTAACAAAGTATTATTTAGAAACGTGCTAAAAAATTACACCACGTTAGGCGTTAGACGCATAGAGGTACCGGTGGGTATTTCATATGGCGACGACATAGAAAAAGCCAAAGAAGTGATAGTAGATAAAATTAACGAATTTGACTTTGTAATACGTAAAGATGAAACCGCTGTATACGCAGAAGGTTTTGGCGACAGTAGTATTAATTTACTGGTGTGGTTTTGGATTAAATACCCAGGTGAGCCAGACTTTATGACAGTACGCCACAAGGGCGTAGTAGCCGTTAAACAAGCACTTGATGACGCTGATATTAGTATTCCATTCCCAATACGTACGTTAGATTTTGGCATTAAAGGCGGTGAAAAGCTCGATGCCATGATAAGTGATAAAATAAGCCAGCAATCAGCAAATAAAAAGGGTGATAATAATACTGATGCAAGCCAAGGTGAGTAAATAATTTAAAACTCACAACGCAAAAGCATTGGGAAATAGTTACCGACTATCAGCGCGTTTTTACAAAGTAAAAGCGCGCTTTTTGTATTAAAAAGGAATTGGTAAGCAAAAATACTTTAAGTTTTGCTACTCCCTTAAATACCCCGCGGGTATATGCACACTTTTTTACCCGATAGAGTCTTTCAGGCTCTAGCGCTTTCACATTGTTGCTAGTTTAAGCTAAGTAAAGCTAACCATCTACGCTGTTAATATTTCCAGCCTGCAATAGTACCAGCCCATAATAATGCTTAACTAATTTAAGAGCTCACACATGTGCTAGCTGCGTTAAAACCGCTGCAACTATAACAACTGCATCAGCGAGGTTACCCTATATTAAAATAGATTAATTAAATTACTACTGACGTTGGTTAAAGCTCTACAGAGTTTGTCGCTTCTTAAAGAACGTTTATATGAGTAGGGCACTGTGTGTTTTTTGTGTGAAGGGAGTAAGCTAAAAGGCATTTACTAAGCTATTTAAACTGGTTTATGAATAGGTTTGCCGCCGTTGAGATTATGTAGGCCATAAAAAGCGCCGCTTGTGTTGGAGTAACAAGCAGCGCTGAGGAATAAGTTAGGAAGAAGGTATTTTAAATAACACTAATTTTATTACGGATAATTTTAACGCCATCCATGTTTTCTAAAAACTTTTGTGCAAGTGCACGCTGAAAACCTGTTTGCGCTTCACCGTATAAATCTACTTCACCGTCTTCAACCTGCACGCGAATATCGTTTAATGCTAAATTTGGGTTAGTGCGTAACGTGTTGGTGATTGTTTGTTGTAAGTTAGGTTGAGTAGCCACACTGCTTACTACGGCTAAGTTAGTTGCTGCACTTACTTTTGTAGCGCAAGCTAATAAAAATAAACAACAAAATGATACTAAAGCGATAGTTAACTTAAAGCGGTTCATAACTTTATCCTTACATTACGGTTAATTGTGCAGCTGTTCTTAGCTGAGTTACTATCTCAGTTACAATTTCGATGCCAATTTTAATGCTTTGAAATATAAGGGTATTTTATTAATAAAGAATTCAGGTGGGCAATAATTACATTTTAATGGGAATGAGTTACATGCTTGGGTTACATTTGTAACGGGTACAAATAAGCCGGCAATGGCCGGCTTATTTAGGGGGTTATTTCTTTTTGTTTTTAGCTTTGGCTTTTTTCTTGGCCTTCATTTTAACAGGGTCTTTACGCTTTTTAGCGGGTGGCTTAGCTTCTTTATGCTGTGGCTCAAGCCCTTTAATTATACGACGCTTAAGCTTTTGCTCAGTGTAGCGTTCAACCTTGTATAAAATACCAACGTCGTGTGCTTCAACTAATGAGATAGCAATCCCTTTTTTACCAGCACGGCCAGTACGGCCAATACGATGTACATAAACATCGGCCGTGCGTGGCATGTCAAAGTTAATGACGTGGCTAATATCAGAAACATCAATACCGCGGGCCGCGACATCGGTGGCTATTAATATGCGCGTTTTGCCACTGTGGAAATTTTCCATCGCTTTCATGCGCTTATCTTGCGGCATTTCGCCACGCAGCCACGCGGCTTTTACGCCATTGTTAGTTAGCTCACCAATTAGGGTTTCTAGGCGCTCACGGGTTTTTACAAACACAATGGCTTTACTTACATCTGGGCCGTTTAGGGTATTAACCAACAGCTCAAGCTTGTGGTGGTAGTCATCAGCAAGGTGCACCCATTGATGAATTTTTGCTTTTTCTTTACGCGACGATTCGGCTTCAAGTAAAGCTGGGTCGTTTAAAATACGCTCTGCAAATAACTCAACGCTATCGCCTTCTAAAGTCGCAGAGAATAAAAAGCACTGACGACGATTTTTAGCTTCGTCACATATGCGTAGCATTTCTTTTCTAAAGCCCATATCTAACATGCGGTCGGCTTCATCAAGAATAAGCATTTCTACGTTTTCGGCATGGAAATTTTCGGTTTCAAGGTATTCCATTAAACGCCCAGGTGTGGCGATTAAAATATCGTTATTGTTTTCAAAAATTTCTTTGTGGGTACCGTAGTTTATACCGCCTGTTACTACACCAATTTTAAGGTGAGTGCCTTTAGCAAGCAGTTCACATTGCTCATGAATTTGATAAGCCAGTTCACGGGTTGGGGTCATTATTAACACACGTGCAAAACCTGGGTCGCGACGTGGAAAATCCATTAAGTATTGAATAGCCGGAATTAAAAATGCCGCCGTTTTACCTGTGCCAGTAGGTGCTGATGCTAAAATATCGCGACCTTGCAGCGCTTCAGGTATAGCTTGTTGTTGAATGCTGGTTGGTGTCTCGTAGCCCATTTTATCAATGGCGTTGAGGAGTTTAGTATCAAGATCAAATTCAGAAAATTGCATAGAGTGTCTAAAATAAGGGACAATTACTTGCAATTATACGCGCTATACGCCAGTTGGTGAATGAAAAGGTGAAAAAATGTCAGGGTTTACGTTTAAACAATTTAAGGTTGAGCACGATAAGTGCGCCATGAAGGTCTCAACCGATGGCATTTTACTTGGTGCATGGGCGTATTTAAAAGGGGCCAACACATTACTCGATATAGGCACAGGCACCGGTCTGCTGGCGCTTATGTGTAAACAGCGCCAACCGGCACTTAGCATAACCGCAGTTGAAGTTGATGAAGCGGCTTACAATCAGGCACAACAAAATATAGCCTCTAGCCCGTGGCCCAATATCACAGTAAAGCACACCACTATACAAGCGTTTAAACAAGCGGCGCCATTTGATGTGGTGATTTCTAACCCCCCTTATTTTAACCACAGCTTAAAAGGGCTAAGCGATGCCCGTAACACCGCACGCCATACCGATGGTTTAAGTTTTGACGAGCTAATAAATGCCTATATGCGTTTAAGTCATAAGCATTCGTGCTTTAACGTAATTTTACCCACCACAGAAGCGAGCCTATTTATTGAATTAGCAAAACAAAGCGGGCTTTATTTAAACGCGCATTGCCAAGTAAAAACCACACCAGGTAAAGCATTTAGCCGCAGCTTAATGCGCTTTAGCTTAATAAATACTTCGCCTGAGCCTACTTCCCTATGCATAAAAAATGAAAACAATTGCTACAGCGATGATTATATTGCGTTATGTAAAGCGTTTTACTTGAAGATGTAATTTTAAGGCAGGTAATTATCTAGTAATAAAGGATAGTTTACCCATTATGCATACGTATTCAGTTTTTATTTGAGCAACTCTCAAACTAGTGTTAACCACTTGTAAATAACGTCGAGTATGTTGTTTAACTCGCCCAACACTGGAAACACACACTATGAAACTGAATAAAATGATCACCACTGCAGGTTTTAGTTTAGGTTTAACCTTACCAAGTTTAGTATCGGCTGCGCCTACAACATTTGTGCATTTATTTGAATGGAATTGGCAAGATGTAGCCCAAGAATGTGAGCAGTTTTTAGGACCAAAAGGGTACGCTGCTGTACAGGTGTCTCCGCCTAACGAGCATATTACAGGTAGCCAATGGTGGACTCGCTATCAACCGGTGAGCTACCAACTACAAAGCCGAGGCGGTAACCGTTCGCAATTTATAGATATGGTTAATCGCTGTAACGCCGCAGGCGTCGATATATATGTTGATACATTAATAAACCATATGGCAGCCGGCAGTGGTACGGGCACTGCTGGTAACACTTTTGGTAATAAACAATACCCTATTTATAGCCCACAAGATTTTCACGAAAGTTGCTCTATTAACCCAGAAGATTACGGTAATAACCGTTATCGCGTGCAAAATTGTGAGCTAGTAGGGCTGGCTGATTTAAACACTTCTTCAAATTATGTGCAAAATACATTAGCGGCATATATTAATGACCTTCAAGCTATGGGTGTTAAAGGTTTTAGGTTTGATGCTGCTAAGCATGTTGCTGCAAGTGATATTCAAAGTTTAATGGCAAAAATAAATGGCTCGCCTGTGGTGTTTCATGAGGTGATAGATCAAGGTACTGAAGCGGTTGCTGCCTCAGAGTATTTAAGTACAGGACTAGTTACCGAGTTTAAATACAGTACGCAGCTTGGTAATACCTTTAGAAATGGCTCGCTTGCATGGTTAAGTAATTTTGGTGAAGGCTGGGGCTTTATGCCAAGTTCATCAGCTGTGGTATTTGTAGATAACCACGACAATCAGCGCGGCCATGGTGGTGCGGGTAATGTAATTACCTTTGAAGATGGCCGTTTATACGACCTAGCTAACGTATTTATGTTGGCGTATCCGTATGGGTATCCAAAAGTAATGTCGAGTTATGATTTTCACGGCGATACAGATGCGGGTGGGCCAAGTGTACCGGTGCACAATAATGGTAATTTAGAATGTTTTGCAAGTAACTGGAAGTGTGAGCATCGTTGGTCTTATATTGCTGGTGGTGTCGATTTTAGAAATAACACAGCCGACAACTGGGTAGTAACAAATTGGTGGGATAACACCCATAACCAGATTGCATTTGGACGTGGTAGCTCTGGTCATATGGCAATTAATAAAGAAGACTCAACGCTTAATGCAACAATTCAAACAGGTATGGCGCCTGGACAGTACTGCAATGTGTTAAAAGGCGAGCTTTTGGGTAATGCTACTAGCTGTAGCGGTGAAGTAATAACAGTTAATAGCAACGGCACCATAAATTTAAATGTAGCGCCATGGGATGCAATAGCAATTCATAAAAATGCTAAGTTAACCCAAGGGACAGCACCTAATAATAGCGACTGGCAAAGAACCGTTGTTTTTATTAATGCTCAAACACAAAGCGGACAAGACATGTTTGTACGCGGTGGTATAGACCACAACTATGCAAATACAAACCTTGCTAGAAACTGCCAAACAACAAATGTTGAATGTGCTATGCCAATTCGCCATAACAATCTAAAAAACAACACCACAACACCTTGGAAAGCAAACGATAACTACCTAGATTGGTATGGAATTGAACAAGGCCAAAGCAGAGAAGCGCAAGGTACTGCCATGGATTGGACTACAAATGTTTGGCCAAGTGAATATGGCGCCCACAAATCGGTAACAGTAGATGGCTTTGGTGTTACACCCCTTAATATATGGGGCGAACACTATTGGATGCTTGATGTTGATATGGATTGCAGTAAAGCTGTGAGCGGATGGTTTGAATTAAAAGCATTTATAAAAAATGGCCAAGAGTGGGAGGGCGATATAAGCCAAGCAAATACCCCCTATACAAGTACTAACCATATGGCACAGTGTGGCAAAATTAATATGTTTGAATTTAACAGCTCAAGTGTAGAGGTACGTGACTTTTAAATACGTACTTTAAAACGCGTACATTAAAAAACTATCAGCCAATTTAAAAACCAAGTGGGTTAACGCGCACTTGGTTTTTTACTTTTATATGTACCTAAATAGCAGTTTAATTTAATAGTGCGTTTATAAATCAGCTGGTATTATCGTTTTATTCGCCATTTTTAATTTAGGCAACACAATGAAAAAGTTAAACAAATTACCGTTACTAACAACACTCGCTGCGGCTTTATTTATAAGCCAAGGTGCGCTTGCAAACATGACTCCTGTTGGGCTTTGGAAAACCATAGATGAAGACACCAACGAGGCTAAATCGTATGTACGCATTACTCAAAATGATAAGGTGCTCAGTGGTAAAGTTGAGACTATTTTAGACCCAGCTAAACAAGACGGTATTTGTAAAGAGTGTGATGGGGCATTAAAAAATCAACCTATTTTAGGGATGACCATTATTACTGATGTAAAGCCAGAAGATGGTGGCGTGTGGGGCGATGGTGAAATACTTGACCCTACAAATGGTAAAACTTATACCGTGCAACTAACGCCGCAAAACGACGGTAAGACGTTAGAAGTGCGTGGCTATATTGGCTTTTTTTACCGTAACCAATATTGGCAACGCGTAGAGTAAGCTTTTTAAAAAGCGCCGCAAACGCAGCGCTTTTAATCCTGTTATAGCGTTTCGCTATACTCTGTCATTATTTGTTCAACCCAAGTGGCTATGCGCTCATCGCTTAGCTCGTATTGGCTGTCTTCATCTAGCGCTAGGCCAACAAAGTGTTTGCCATCGGGGGTAAGTGCTTTTGACGCTTCAAACTCGTAGTTTTCATCGTTTGGCCAAAAACCAAGTTGCGTAAACGACTGGGTATTTATTTCGTCGTGAAGCATACCAAGGGCGTCTTGAAACCATTGTCCGTAACCTTGTTGGTCGCCCATGCCAAATAAAGCAATGGTTTTACCATTTAGGTTTACATCTTTAATGTCGTCCCACTTAGACTCCCAGTCTTCTTGTATTTCTCCAAAATCCCATGTTGAAATACCAAAGATGATAAAGTCGTACTGCTCTGCATTTTTTAGTGGTTCGTCTTTAATATTGTGTAAGGTCACTACATCGGCGCCAATAAGGTCGCGAATTTTTTCTGCTGCCATCTCTGTGTAGCATGTAGTAGAGCCAAAAAATAAACCAATCTGCATCGTATTTATCACTGTGTAATTGCCTGTTATGATAGGGCGCAGTTTACCGTAAGGTATTTTTAATTGATACCTTCTACCGTGGGTATTACCAACATGAGATCACAACGTGACAACGCTACCTGACGATTTACCTGAACCAAATACTGAGCTAACAAGCAATAGCGACTTTTTAGAAACCTTTTTAGATAGCTTGTACTTAGAGCAAGGTGTAAGCGAAAACACCCTTAGCGCGTATCGCAGTGACCTAGATAAGTTTTGTCAGTTTTTAAAAGGCGAAAGCTTAATGACGGTAACCAGCTTAGATATAGAAAGCTATCTAGCGTATCGCGTAGATTTAGGGTTAAAACCACGTAGCACGGCTCGCAGCATAAGTGCGTTAAAGCGGTTTTATCAGTATTTTGTACGTGAAAAACGTATCACAAGCTCACCGCTTGAAAACATTGCGCAACCAAAAGCGGGTCAATCGTTACCTAAAACGCTCTCAGAAGCCGAAGTAGAGGCATTATTAAGTGCGCCAAATATTGAAGAGCCCATGGGGCTGCGCGATAAAGCCATGCTAGAGTTACTTTATGCAACAGGCTTACGTGTAACCGAACTTGTAGGGCTGCGTATGGAGCAAATTAACTTGCGCCAGTCGGTTGTGTTTGTAAAAGGTAAAGGCAACAAAGAGCGCTTAGTACCTTTAGGTGAAGAGGCGATGTACTGGCTTGAGCAGTTTTTAAAAAGGGGGCGTGCGCAAATGATAAAACATGCCACCGATTTTGTGTTTCCGTCAAAACGCGGTGTAGGTATGACCCGACAAACCTTTTGGCATCGTATTAAACACTATGCTATTTTGGCGTCTATTGAGTCAGATTTATCGCCGCATACATTGCGTCATGCCTTTGCAACACATTTACTTAATCATGGTGCCGACTTAAGAGTAGTGCAGATGATGTTAGGGCACAGTGATTTGTCAACCACACAAATTTATACCCATGTTGCCAATGAGCGATTAAAATCGGTACACTCAGAGCATCATCCGCGCGCTTAATATGAAATTTATTATCAGCTTAGCGGTCAATTTAGTATGTATTATTAGATAGAGAAAATTATGAAAAAATTAATGTTAGCAAGTGCAATGTTGTGCACAAGTATGAGTGCATTTGCAAATGGCGAAGCCACAACGCCAGATGCTAATGATCCTATAGTTACTAAATTTGCCACGTTAGGTGTAACCGTTAAGCAAATAAATCCAAGCCCTGTTGCTGGTTTAAAAGAGCTTATTACAAATAAAGGTGTACTTTACGCCAGCCCAGATGGCCAGTTCTTAATGCAAGGCACATTGATTGATCTAAACAACCGTAGCAACTTAACCGAGCAAGCGCTAAATGGTGTACGTGTTGAAGGCATTAAAGAATATGAAGACTCAATGATTGTTTATAAAGCGCCAAACGAAAAACACCAAATTACTGTATTTACAGATATTAGCTGTGGCTATTGCCGTAAATTACATCGCGAACTAGACGACTTGCTTGATGCAGGCATTACTGTTCGTTATTTAGCGTTTCCGCGTGGAGGGCTGCAAGGTTCGGGTTACGCCGATTTAATGAATGTATGGTGTGCACGCGACCAACAAGAAGCCCTAACAGAAGCTAAATCGGGCGAAGACACAACAGTTGTTGCCGGTTGTAGCGCACCAGTAGCTGAGCATTACCAGCTAGGCCAAAGCTTTGGTATTAGCGGTACGCCAGCCATTATTTTAGAAGATGGTACAATGATCCCAGGCTATCAGCCAGCAGCCGCATTAAGCGCAGCGCTTGAGGCAAACAAAGCGTCTTAATAAGGCGCTTGCGTTTATTAAAAGGCCGTAATGGCCTTTTTTTGTTTTTATTTTGAATTTATAAGTAAACCTCAGCATGAAAAAACTGATCATTGCGCGCGAAAATGTAGACGATTCTTATCTGCCAAGCGATCTGCACCCTGTTATTAAACAAATTTATGCCACGCGTAACGTGCAAAATGCACACGAGCTAAATAATAGTGCAGCCACGCTAATCGACTTTAAACTGTTTAAAGACATCGACAAAGCCACCGAGCTATTAATTGATGCGCTGAATGCGCAAAGTCGCATTTTAATTGTTGGCGACTTTGATGCCGATGGCGCAACCAGTACTGCCACCTTAATGCAAGGCTTAGCCATGTTTGGCTTTAACAACTTAGACTACCTAGTACCAGACAGGTTTAGCTTAGGTTATGGCTTAAGCCCAGCGCTTGCTGAGCAAATTGTTGATATAAAACCAGAGCTGGTTATTACGGTAGATAACGGTATTTCGTGTATTGCAGGCATAGACATATTAAAAAAAGTGGGCATTAAAGTACTGGTTACTGATCACCACTTGCAAGGGGAACAGCTCCCTAGTGCCGATGCCATTGTTAACCCAAACCGCCATGATTGTAGTTTTCCTTCAAAATCGATTGCCGGTGTAGGCGTTGCCTTTTACTTGCTTATAGCCCTTAGAAGCACGCTACGTGAGCAAGGCTACTTTGAAAACCACGCTATGCCAAACTTGGCTGACCTACTTGATATAGTTGCCCTAGGTACTGTGGCCGATGTCGTTGCGCTTGATGCAAACAACCGCACCTTGGTACACCAAGGTTTAGCGCGTATTCGCAGCGGCAAAACACGCCCAGGTATAACGGCACTTATTGAAGTAGCTAATCGCAATGCCGCACGATTAAGCGCCAGTGACTTTGGTTTTTCGCTTGCGCCGCGTTTAAATGCTGCAGGGCGATTAGACGACATGAGTTTGGGCATAGCGTGCCTATTAAGCACCGATATAAACCAAGCAAGGCGTATTGCCGGTGAGCTCGATAGCTTAAACCATGCACGGCGCGAAATAGAGCAGGGCATGCAAGCCGAGGCGCAAGCTGTGCTTGATAGGCTCGCGTTTAGTGACGACACCATTCCCGATGCCATTTGTTTATACCAAGAAGATTGGCACCAAGGTGTTATTGGTATTTTGGCGGGTCGCTTAAAAGAAAAATACCACCGCCCAACCGTTATTTTTGCCGGTGGCGAAAACGGTGAAATAAAAGGCTCGTGCCGCTCTATTGAGGGGCTACACATGCGCGACCTACTCGAGGGGCTAAATACCGCTGACCCGCACTTAATTAATAAATTTGGCGGCCACGCCATGGCGGCAGGGCTAAGTATTAATGAGCAAAACTTTAATGACTTTAAAAACGCGTTTGATGCTGCTGTAAGTGCGCAGCTGAGCGAAGAAAGTAAACGCTGTATTGTATTTACCGATGGCGAGCTGCCAAGCGAGTGCTTTACAATGGACTTTGCCCAACTATTAAAGCAATCAGGCCCGTGGGGGCAGCAATTTCCTGAGCCGGTATTTGAGCACACCTTTGAAGTTATTCAGCAGCGTATAGTCGGCGAAAAACACTTAAAGCTGGTGCTTAAACACCAATCAGGGCGATTAGTTGACGCCATTGCATTTGGAATAGATGTAAAAGCATGGCCCGACACCGAGGCCCGTTTTGTTAAAGTGGCGTATCAGCTCGACATAAACGAATTTAGAGGCAAGTTTAGCTTGCAATTAATAGTAAGAGAGCTTGAAAAAGTGCATTAAAAAATATGCACAATGCATGCATAAAAGGCTAATAAAGCGCGCGGTTATTTGTTAAAATCGGGCGTTTTTATCATTTGACGATAATTTATTGCGTTTAGTGCTAATTTTAGCGCGCAATAATCTAGCCATTTTGGAGTAATGTACATGTTTGAAGTGAATCCTGTGATTAATCAAATCAAGGAAATTCGCGAACGTACTGAACTGCTTCGGGGGTACCTTTGACTACGCTCATAAACAAGAGCGCCTAGAAGAAGTAAACGCCGAACTTGAAGATTCAGCCGTATGGAATGAACCTGAGCGCGCACAAGCATTGGGCCGTGAAAAATCAGCCTTAGAGGCCGTTGTTGAGACAATCGACAACCTAGTAGCCGGTGCTGACGACGTAGAAGGTTTATTAGAGCTTGCAGTAGAAGCAGAAGACGAAGACACGTTTGTTGAAGCGCAAACCGAACTAGAAGGCTTAAATAAACAGCTTGAGGGTTTAGAGTTTCGTCGTATGTTTTCGGGCTCTCACGATGCAAACGACGCTTACCTTGATTTACAGTCGGGGTCGGGCGGTACTGAAGCGCAAGACTGGTGTAACATGTTATTACGCATGTATTTACGCTGGGGCGAAGCTAAAGGCTTTAAAGTTGAGCTAGTAGAAGCAACTGACGGCGATGTAGCCGGCATTAAAGGTGCAACAGTACGCTTTGTGGGCGAATACGCATACGGTTGGCTGCGCACAGAAACAGGGGTACACCGTTTAGTACGTAAAAGCCCATTTGACTCAAGTGGTCGTCGTCATACCTCGTTTGCCTCTGCGTTTGTTTACCCAGAAGTAGATGACAATATTGAAATTGATATTAATCCGGCTGACTTGCGTATAGACGTTTACCGTGCATCGGGCGCGGGTGGTCAGCACGTTAATACCACCGAGTCGGCAGTACGTATTACTCACGTACCGACCAACACGGTTGTACAGTGTCAAAATGAGCGCTCGCAACACAAAAATAAAGCCCAAGCAATGAAGCAGTTAAAAGCAAAATTATTTGAGCTTGAACTTCAGCAGCAAAATGCTGAAAAGCAATCGCAAGAAGACGCAAAATCGGATATTGGCTGGGGAAGCCAAATTCGTTCTTACGTACTTGATGATGCACGTATTAAAGATTTACGAACTGGCGTTGAAAACCGTAATACGCAATCGGTACTTGACGGCAACCTAGACAAATTTATTGAAGCCAGCCTAAAATCTGGCCTATAACCACCAAGCTAAAAAAGAGCTAAAAAATGACTGATCAAATCCAAGACGAAAATAAGTTAATCGCTGAGCGTCGCGGCAAATTAGACGCTATTCGCGAAAATTGCCCAGCCAACGGTCATCCTAATCAGTTCCGTCGTGAACATTACACGGCTGATTTACAGGCTGAGTTTGGTGATAAGACTAAAGAAGAATTAGTAGAGCTTCAGCACGTTGTATCAATTGCTGGCCGTATTTTAGCTAAGCGTGGTCCTTTTATGGCCATTCAAGACATGAAAGGCCGCGTGCAAGCTTACGCATCTAAAGATGTACAAAAAGACTTAAAAGCAAAATATGGCCAACTAGATATTGGCGATATTATTGGTGTTAAAGGTGCGCTTAATAAATCAGGTAAAGGCGATTTATACGTAGAAATGACCGAGTACGAGCTACTTACTAAGTCACTACGCCCATTACCAGAGAAGTTTCATGGTTTATCAGATCAAGAAACCAAGTACCGTCAACGTTATGTTGATTTAATTACTAACGAAGCAACGCGCGAAACATTCCGCATTCGCTCACAAGTAGTTGAAGGTATTCGTCGCTTTTTAGCAGAACGCGACTTTATGGAAGTAGAAACGCCAATGCTACAGGTTATTCCTGGTGGTGCATCTGCGCGTCCGTTTGTGACTCACCATAACGCACTTGATATAGACATGTACTTACGTATAGCGCCTGAGCTTTACCTTAAGCGTTTAGTGGTAGGTGGTTTTGACCGCGTATTTGAAATTAACCGTAACTTCCGTAACGAAGGGTTATCAACGCGCCACAACCCAGAATTCACTATGATTGAATTTTACCAAGCGTATGCTGATTACATCGATTTAATGAACATCACCGAAGACATGCTACGTACAGTTGCAACAAACGTTTTAGGTAGCCCAATTGTTGTTAATACAACTAAAGATGAAAACGGCGACGTTATCGACTCAGTAGAGTACGACTTTGGCAAACCGTTTGAGCGCCTAAGCATGGCTGATGCTATCTTAAAATATAACCCTGAGTTTGATGCTGCGGTATTTAAAGACCCAGAAAACCACTTTGAAGAATTAAAAGCGTACGCTAAACAAGTGCACGTTAAAATTCCTGAAAATTGTGTATGGGGCCCAGGTAAGTTTTTATGTGAAATATTTGAAGAGACGGCTGAGCACATGCTTATCCAACCTACATTTATTACAGGCTACCCGTGGGAAGTATCGCCACTTGCGCGCCGTAACGACGAAAACCCATTTGTTACCGACCGCTTTGAGTTTTTTGTGGGTGGACGTGAGCTTGCAAATGGCTTCTCGGAGCTTAACGATGCACAAGACCAAGCTGAGCGCTTTACTCGCCAAGTTGAAGAAAAAGACGCCGGCGATGATGAAGCAATGCACTACGATGAAGACTACATACGCGCACTAGAGTACGGCTTACCGCCTACTGCCGGTGAAGGTATTGGTATTGACCGCTTAGTCATGTTATTTACTGATTCACCAACCATTAAAGATGTTATTTTGTTCCCGCATATGCGCCCACAAGCTGACTAAGCTTTAACAAAATAAACGTAAAAACGCCGCTAAATTTTAGCGGCGTTTTTGTGTGAGTATAAAAATAAGCGCCAATGCAGAAAAAGTTGGAGAGTAAATTGCTCTATAAAAATAGACGAAAGATAGGATAAGATTGTTCGCTTTTTAATTAATTAGTACTAAAATAAATTTTAAAGCTAGTTATTAATGGTTAATTCAGATTGGGTTCTTTACTGTAGCTCTGTATTAAATATCCTTAATAACGGTGCTACAACGTAATTTATGACTGTTTTTTAAACATTATGTTGTATTTATGTAAAAAACTTAGCTAGAATACGCCAAAATTTTGAGCTGGGTCAAAATAGCACGCTAAATATGAATTCTCAAATGGACTTAGAATATAATATGAAAGACAACCGAGTTGAAGAATCGCCAGAAACCGATACAACAGAGCAAAAGCGACAAGCCTATTACAGAGCCTGTATTGCAGAGTTTCAGCAATTAGGTTACCAAGAGCAATATTTAGCGCAGCTAAAAGATGATTTAGTGCCTTTAATGGGCGTTAACCCGCAAGACAAAAACATTTAAATCGTATACTTTTCAAACCAATTATATAATTAATGCCTACTTATGCGCGTTCTCTAACCAGATAGTCATTTTTGACATAAAAGTGTTTGACATATTTTCTGAAATCTTTATTATACGCCCCACAAGACGGAGAGGTGTCCGAGTGGCCGAAGGAGCTCCCCTGCTAAGGGAGTATAGAGTTTGTAGCTCTATCGAGGGTTCGAATCCCTCCTTCTCC
>NZ_LKDU01000031.1:0-47540 GCF_001401855.1 Pseudoalteromonas sp. P1-7a
ATTCACACACAGGCGGTGTTTCACCTGCTAAGTTTGAAGAAGCGTACTATTCTGAGTTAAAAACTGTCTAGTGAAAGCTGGGAAGTCCATGGCGCTAGTCTTCCGGTCGAAAGAGCTTGAGCAACTAAAGGAAGAGGCTGAGCGAGAAATACGCGGCAGGAAAGCTAATGGGGTCGGAAGCTAAAGGGGTTCGGAAGCTAAAGGGGTCAAATCTTGACTTCACACATCAAAATATAAGCGCCTCATAGCCTCTTTATGAATTAGCTATAAATAATTGAGGCGTTTAGCTTTTTAAATCTAAACGCTTTAAACGTAAAACATCGGCGGATTAGCACTCTAATACACGCCGATGTTTATAACTTATCTAAATAAGTACATTACTTATAAGGTATTAAACCTTAGTCTGCTTTACGGTTAAGGCTAAATAAACAGATTGCTAAAAGTAATGTTGCAATCATGCCTGATGCACCAGCAACACCTGATGGCAAGAACCCGTCACGGCCACAGGTAATTAATATTGCATTGGCAAGCATTGCAACTGCGCCTGCAAGGGCTGTAAGGCTACCTACGGCTTTGCCACCTTTAGCAATAAATGATAAGCCAAATACAAGTGCTGCTAAGCCTAATAATAATTTAGCTGCGTAGTAAATCATGAATGACAACGACACCACACCACCAATTAAAGGTTGTGCGCCTTCTACTGTGCCCGCCACTTTACCAAATGTTGAAAACAACGTAAGGCCAACGCTTACCTGCACTATGTTAAGTACTGCGCTAAACGCGATAGCAGACCAGCCTAACTGAGCGTTTTTTGCTTGCACCATAGCCGTGCCTGCAAAGGCAACAAGTAAAGTAAATACCAGTGCCTCTAGCCCCCACGCAACCTGCCTTGAAAAACTAATTTCAGCAGTATAAAGCGCTGAATAAATACCCTGTGATATTGCTAATAGCAACAATAACGATGCTGTAACTAGGGTGGTGCGTTTATGTGTAAATTCCATTATGGTCCTCTTGTAATTTTATATTTGACGCTTTAAAAGTTTCAGTCGCTTTGCACACATCAAACAGATGAAAGTATTGCCGCTATAAGACAGGTAAAGCGATTTTAAAATTTCACTTAAACCAATAAAAATAATAATTAATTACAAAAAGGCTAAAATGTGTACGTTTAATTAAACTTAAACTAGCAAAGTGGCATTGATTTTAGCTATTAACCCCTCTTATTAAGATAAAAGCCTAAAATCAGACCAATCACTTAATGCGGTAATCGTTTGCTCGATAGGCGGGGCTACATAAATTAAACCCGCAATAGCAATAACCGATGCTAACGTTATCAGTTTATTATCAAAGTCGGCAATTTTAAGCGCAGTACCAAAAGAGCGTTTAATGGTGACATTATTTAAATCTACACTGTAAAGTTCATCGAGTAATAAATGAATTAACCCGCCGAGTAAAACAAATCCACCTGCTAACCAAGCAAAAGTAGCGGCGTGTGCGGTTGATTGGTCATTAAGTTTCCACGTTACTTGCGTGGTTAATAGCGCGCATAGCAGCAAAAATAATAACGAGTGGCAACTACCTCTATGTACGGTTATCCATTCAAAAATGGGCCTAACAATGTATTTCATGAATCCGTACACCAATAATGGCACCACAATTAACTCTACAAAACTAATTGTAATAATAAGCTCGGTGGTTATGTAATGCAGCACCAGTAATACAGCGCTCAGTGCAAATAAGTTAAAAATAGTATCGAGTGATGTAGAGTTATCTGAGTCTATGTCGGGTAATAAGCCGCCAATTGAGCCTAAAACCCATAACCAAAGTGCGCCGTTTAAATCGATATGGCCTGCAGATAATAAAGTGGCTGAACCTAAGCCGGTAATGATGACTGCAGTATTAAGATGAGTATTGAAATTTGCCATTGTATCTCTTGATAGAAAAATAGGTTGGCATTCTAGCAATCAAAAACTTAATTGTTCAATTTACTTTAAAGGTTTGGATGTAAATCTATGTTTTAGAGGGCTGATTTATCACTTTTTACTAGTGTGGATTTGTGAACTATGAAGTAAGTTGTAATTATTTTTATAAAAATCAATAATAAGCGTAGCTATTTTAGTTTAGCAGACTAAATGAAAGGTCATTTCTTATAAATCAAAATAGATATAAAGCATCGTTTCCTGCGCCTAACATTGGTAGTCACTATTTTGTTTCATCAACGTGGAGCAGTTATGGTTTTTGGGCTTTATTAGCACTGACTCCGCTTGCTCATTACATGATGTACTACAGCGAAGACGGTTTAGCGCATGGGGAAGATTTAAACACTTTAGGGTATGTAATATTTGGCGCTATTATTTTGTTTGTTTTAAATATTGCTGCCCAATCTATATCTTGGTTAGGCAGGCTTTTGGCAGTGGTTTGCTTTAGCATTAGCCTGTTCTTTATATTATTGCTTATCTACCTTAGCGCATATAGTCACTTTCCAATCGCTTATTTAGGTGTTATTTCGTATTTTGGTTTAGCGGCTTATTTTTATAATAAAGATTATTTAAAAGCCTTAAAAATGCTGTAGCATTCGCTAGCTAATTTTTTATATCTTCATAAAAGGCCACTTTTCCTCGGCCTGTTTCTTTTACGTGATAGAGGGTTTTATCGCCATTGTGCATTAATTGGTGAAGTTGAGTGCCATCAGTAGGGGCTATCGCAATACCTATGCTGGCACCAATGGCACATGTTTTACTTGGCGCAATAGTAATGGCTTGTTGTAGTTCATTAAGTAAAGTAATAGCTTGCTGATGTGTTGCCGCTTTATCGTAAAAAGTTACGAGCCTTGCAACAATAAATTCATCACCGCCTAAGCGGATACACATATCGTTTTTTTCATGAAAAAGTGTTTTAAATCTGTGCGCTGTTTCAATTAGCACTTTGTCTCCGGCTTCGTGGCCGTAGGTGTCGTTTATGGGTTTAAATTTATCTAAATCTATCATCATAAGAACTAGGTGTTGATTGTGTTCAGTGCATTCTTGTAAGGCTTTATTAAGGCGTTTTTCACCAGCGCGTCGGTTTAATAGACCTGTGAGTGGGTCATGATCGGCTTCAAAGCGGGTTTGTAGTTCACGTTCTGCACGATCGGTTACATCATGTAAAATAACTTCTACTAGTTGCTGTGGGTGTCGTTTGCTTTCTCTTTGATCGTTCAATCTTACAAATAAGCAATGAAACCAGAGCGTTTTGTGACCCACTTTGCATTCTACATCTAAGGTCGTTTGCGGTGGGTTTTGCGCTGAGCGAATAGCGACTAGTAGGCTTTGTAGTTCGTCTACATTGCCCAAAAGCTCAGGAAAATGCAAAGTTGGTAATTCTTTTTCGCCAGGTACCGTAAAGTAATGCTCAAATGCTGGGTTGAAGGTGGTGATTGTGTTTTTATCATCAAGTAAACAAATACCAGCGCTGGCTTGTTCAAATATCAGTCTAAATTTAGCTTCAAGCGCTTGGGTTTTTTTACGCAGTGTTTGCTCATTACTAATGGTTAAATGTAGCTCGTGCATAAGGGCATTTATACCGTGCGTTAAGCGGCTTATTTCGTCTCGTTTGCCTTGCTTAAACGTTAGCATTTTAAGGGTTTCTGGCTCGCTCGGGTTTATTTTAGCAAAGCTGTCGGTTAGGTTTTGAATGGGTTGAGTAAGCCAGCGCTGCACAACCAGCGAGACAAAAAATGCGATTACAATAGATTGTATTAGCATTAAAATAAATTCTTTTTTAAGTGCTGCCTGTGCTTGTTGCTGTATAAATTTATCGTCGGGGTATATTGATAATCCCCCTATATAGGCGCCTTCTAAAAAAGGGTGAACGAGCTTCACTGACACGGCTTCTTTTTGTTTGTTAATCGTGCCATTGGCAATAAACAACGCTATTTCGCCTTGTGCGTTTGTTTCTCCTTGTAGGCTCGCGCCTTGTACTAAATCGTTACTGATAAGGCCATTAACAATTTCTTGGCTTAATTCTTTGTCGTTTAAGTAAGCGGCTATAGCGGCTGTTTTTTCCATTGTTTGCGCTAGTTGTTTAACGAGTAGGTAATTGGTGTTTTTCTTTTCTTTAAAGCCTGAGTAATACGACAGCATGGACGAGACGATAGACACAACAATAGCAACCATAGCTATTGATAGAGCAACCCGTATATAAAGTTTTTGGCTAATAAATTTAATCAACTGTATAAACCACTTTTACTGCATCGGTCACTTGCGATAGCGGAATGTAGCCAATCGCAAATGGTGATGATGCTATTTTGTTTAACGCATCTTTTACAGAAGCTGAGGGCGAGGGGGGCTTAGCACGGCCTGAAAATAACAGCCTAGCCCAATAAGCATTTATTTTTTGCTCGTCTTTATTAACTAGCTTTAAGTAAAAATCGTTTTTAAGTGCTGACTGTGCGGGTAAATCAAAGGGTTGTGAGGTTTCACCGTCTGGGAATGTTAAATAGCGGCCCATGTAAATATCAATAATTTCGCGTTTTGAAAGGCTATTTATTGCGTTGTTTTTATTTACGACTACGGCAAACTCTGTTGATTGTGCATGCACACTAAGAATAAGTAAGCATATAGGCACTACAGCTTTAATGAATAGGGTACGGTGATTTATCATAACTAAAACACCATGCTCGCGTTTAAACTAAATATATGTACTGTATTACTTTTTATGGCATCGTCGCGGTTATTTAAGCTCCATAAACCAGCGCCTTGGGGTTTTATATCAAAGCGGTCTAACTGGGCTTTTAGCGCAATACGATCAGATAGGTGCCATTTTACGCCAATGTTAATAGAGTGCTGGTGAACGTTGGTAATTCTGACCGCAGATTGAGTTACAGCTGCTAGCTGTTGTATAGGTTGAGACACTTGCTCTGGCGTGCCTGGTAAAAACACCGGTGGGGTTATTTCGACTACATCACGACGATTTTTAGCGCCAGAAAATCCGGTATAAAATATTGCGTTGTCAACTCGGTAACCTGCACTAACATACGTGCTTAGTACTGATGGTGCCACTATCCAATCAGACTCTGAAACACCTAATTCAGATTGGATAAGCCAGTTGTTATAATCGTACGTAACCCCAAACGCAGCGTATTCTATGCTGTTACCTTTAGTGTTAAATTTATCTGATATAGCGCGTGCTTGCGGCCATATACTTTGCGGTACTGCATCAAGGGCACCTAAATACTCATCTAAAGACGTTAATTTGTAATCACCAAAGTTTGATTGTGATAACGAAAAACGCAGTGTCCATGCATCTAAGGTATAAGCTGCACTAAAGGTGGCCAAATTATCGAAATCAATAAAAAAATCGTCATTATAGGCTTCTAACTTTGCGGTGGAACTGCCGTAGGCAAGTTTAATACGTAAAAAGCCCTCGTTTATAGCTTTGCTGTATTCAACATCTACACCATCAAAATTGCCTGCAATGTTAGCAAACGAGTAATACGAATGTGGTGGGCGCACCCATAAATAAGCGTATCCAACATAAGGGTATTCAGAGAGTAAATAAAGGTCGCTGTTTAGCCTACCAGCCCGAATAGCCCAGTGGCGGTTAGGGCGGTAACGTACAAAGGCCAGCTCTAAAAAATTATCAAAGCTTTTAAAGGCATGATCTTGTATTACAACTTGAAAAACCGAATCCCATTTTTTAGCCAGTGATATATTAGCTTGTCCACCTACAATAGAGTCTCGGGTTGCGGAAAAACCGGCGTCGTTTTCATTTGAGTAGCTAGATGCAAAGCCAATATCTGAGTCGTCAGTGTAACTAAGGGTTAAAGAGGCAAATCCACTAAATTGTATATCAAAGTCGTTTGCATAGGTTGTATTTGTTACAAAGGTTGCCAATAACGCTATGGCAATTGTGCCTCGATGCAGCATGTTAGCTCGTATTTATTTACACTTAATATAATAAAAAGATAGCACAATATTTTATATACCCAACTTAACTACACCATTTTACTAAATAAATTAGGCTGATAACTAAAAAACACACACAGTATTTAGGATTGTTTTTAGCATTTGCCAAAAATGAATAAGTGATGCGTAAAAATTTTAATATGCACTGTTTTATATAAAAAATTTTATCATTTGTTAACCAAAGGGGGATGTTATAGTGTTGCATAAATTACTTGATATAGTATAACATCCGCGCATTGTTTTTTCCTAAATAGAGTTTGAATGTGAGTACACCTAAGGCAATTAATCAAACACCGCTGAATAAATCCCAGGCTATTAATAGCGAAGCAATTATTAAAGTCGACTCGTTAAGTTTTAGCATTAAAAATAACGTCATTTTAAAAAACTTAAATTTTAATGTAGCTTCAGGCGAAATTTACGCATTACTTGGTGGTAACGGTGCGGGTAAATCAACCACGTTAAAAACGTTACTGGGTTTTAACAAGCCAACGCAAGGCTCTGTAAAGGTAGCGGGTAAAGAGGTAACACACGCGCTTGATTTTGTACGCGGTAAAACAGCGTATTTACCCGAGTCGGCAACGCTATACCCGCATTTAACCGCCCGCGAAAACGTAGACTATTTTTTATCACTTGCTGATATTAAAAAAACAGATGAGCAAGTAAACGCAGCGTTTAATCGTGTTGCGCTGCAACAGGCTGCATGGGAGCGCCCTATGCAAACGTACTCTAAAGGCATGAGACAAAAAACTGCGATTGCACTGGCTATTTTACGTGAAGCACCCATCTTTTTACTTGATGAGCCTACCTCGGGCCTTGACCCTGTTGCTATAGATGAGTTTAACCAGCTGGTACGCGAGCTGGCATTAACAGGTGCGACTATTTTAATGGTGACTCATGATGTATACGGCGCGTGCCAAGTAGCTAACCGTATTGGTTTATTAAGAGCCGGTGAGCTGGTGGGCGAATTTGATGCGCCTGAAAATGGCCGCATTGATACCGAGCAAGTACATGCTGCGTTTGCACAAAGAGGCGCGTAATGGGCTTAAATAATTTATCAAAGGTGGTGATAGTTGCCAAAGATGAGTGGCGCTATTGGCGTCGCTCTAAACTGGCAATGACCGTTTTAGCTATCGGTTTATTATTAACGCTTTCATCGGTGGTGGTGACTGCCATTACAATGCACGAACTTAGCCATGCACGCCACGAGTTACAAACACATGCTGAGCAAAACTTTGTTGATCAACCCGATCGTCATCCACACAGAATGGTGCATTATGGGCATTACGCTTTTAGAACGCCAACACCACTTAGCACACTTGACCCTGGGATTGATGCCTACACAGGTAACTCAATATTTTTAGAAGGGCACAGACAAAATAGCGCCATGTTTGCAGAGCAGCGCCAAGGTACAGCGCTTACTAAATTAGGTAGCCTAACGCCTGCTTTTATAGTGCAAACGTTAGCGCCGTTACTGCTTATATTAATTGGTTACAGCTCTATTAGCCGCGAGCGTGAATCGCAAACGCTGTCGTACTTATTAGCGCAAGGCACCAAGGGCAGTACGCTTATTGCCGGTAAAGGGTTGGCTTTACTCTCTGTTGTGGGTTTAATCATTACGCCATTGGCTATATCGGCCTTATTGACGCTATCGGCGGGTGAAAGCCTATTAGCAGTTGCAAGTTTTGTTGCCGGGTATGCGTTGTATTTATCTGTGTGGGTATTACTTATTTTATTAGCATCGAGCGTGTTTAGTAAAAACAGCGGTAGCTTTACGGCGCTTGCGTTTGTATGGATTTTACTGTGCATTGTAATGCCACGCGTAGCAAGTACCAGTGCCTCAACAGCTGTGCCATCTGCCGGTAAAATAGAAACCGATTTTGCCGTTAAAGCTGAGCTTAGAAAACTAGGTGATGGCCATAACACCAACGATCCTGCATTTAAGCAATTTAAACAATCACTCCTTAAAAAGTACAACGTAAATAGTATTGCTGAGCTGCCGGTAAACTTTAGAGGGTTAGTAGCAAGCGAATCAGAAGCTAAACAAGCTAAAGTGCTTAATCAATTTGCTGAGCAGCGTATGCAAAGTGAACTTGAGCAAACACAAGTATCGCGTCACTTTGGTTGGGTATCGCCTATGGTTGCTATTCGCTCGCTGTCGATGATTGTGGCGGGCACCAGTATAGAAACCCACCATCGTTTTTTACGCGAAACCGAGCAGTTACGTTTTGATTTTGTTCAAGGGCTTAACAAAGTTCACATTGAAAAACTTGATTATCAAACCGATATGAATCGCAATGCCGATGCTGCAGCGACTAAAAAAGCACGTGTAAGTGCAGAAAACTGGCAAATACTGCAAAACTTTAACTTTGATGTAGACAGTGCAGATGTTCGTGCACAAAGGAGTGTACCTGCGTTTTTGCAGTTATTGCTGTGGATTGTAGTTCTGGTAGGCGGTATTAAATTTGTAGGAAAACGTTTGATATGAGTTATTTAATTACACAACTTACACGTGAATGGGGTTTTTTACTGCGCCAAAAATACCTAGTTGTATTGTTGCTGTGTAGCTTTGTTTTATCAGGTTTTGCAATATACAGCGGGCTTAGCGAAGTAAATGCCCAGCAGCAAACAATAGAGCGCTTAAAAGCAGCAGATCAAAGCGACCGCGCTAAAGTACAGCAAAAGCAAAACGATGCGGGCATGCTAGCGTATTACAGTTTTCATTTAACGTATTCGCAGCCTTCAACGCTTGCCTTTGCGGCTTTAGGTGAGCGCGATATATTCCCGTGGAAACACCGTATTAATTTGCTTGCACTTGAGGGGCAAATTTACGAAAGCGATGCACAAAATGCTGAGCTTGCCCAAGCTGGTAAAATCGATTTTGTATTTGTAATTAGTGCGTTAGCGCCATTGGTTATTATTTTGCTGTTCCATGATTTATTTGCAATTGAGCGTACCAGCGGCAGGCACGATTTACTCGTTACTACAGCTAAGTCTTACTTTGCATTGTGGGGGGCACGTATTACCGTGCGCTTTATAGCAGTAATAGTGTGTTTAATGCTGCCATTTTATGTGGGGGCAATTATAGCTGGAGCCAACGCAGTTGAAGTAGCTTATGTATCGGTTTTATGTATTGCTTATCTTGCCTTTTGGACCGCGCTTAGTGTGTGGTGGGGTAAAAATGCCAGTAGTGCACCGCGTGTTGCCTCTTCTTTAATTGGTTTATGGGTATTATTTGCTTTTATTATTCCTATTTTAGGCGACCTTGCTATTAACCAGTCTGTGCACTCTCCTAAAGGGGGTGACATTATGCTTACCCAGCGAGAAGCGGTAAACGATGCTTGGGATTTACCAAAATCTGCAACCATGCAACCTTTTATTAAAGAGTACCCAGCGCTTGCGCCTTATATAGATATGAGTAGCGAGTTTGAATGGAAATGGTATTACGCATTTCAACACATGGGCGATTTAAAAGCCGCTGAGCTTTCGAAAGCCTACCGCGATGCCGCAGCTAAAAAATATGAGCTAGCTGGTTTTGTATCGTTGATTTCGCCACCGCTTTTACTACAGCGTAGTTTAACCCGTGCCGCTAAAACTGACTCGATTGCAGCTTATGATTATGAGCAGCAAATTAGGGATTACCACAAGCAATTGCGGGAGTTTTACTACCCTTGGTTATTTTACAAAGGCGATCCAACAAAAAAAGCACTTGAAAACATGCCACGTTTTGAAAACACCACTCAAAGCAGTAACTAAAAATACAGCGCTAAACGCACCTGTTTAGCGCTATTTAAATTACAACATAATTATAAAATACTTATATTACTCATAAGGTTAAAAATGAAAACCAAACCAACAGGGCTTAAGCTCACTTATTTAAGTACGTGCTTAGTAAGCTTATTTAGCAGCCAAGTTATAGCTGCTGAGCAAAACCAACCAAGTAAAGACGTAAAGGATGACGCAATAGAAAAAGTGACGATTGTTGCATCTCGCCAAGCTTATCAAGGTAACTTTAGCCCTTTAGAAACACCGCAATCCGAGCTTAAAATTGATTTAGAATCACTTGAAAACGCAGGTGCAGTGAGCCTTGACCAGGCTCTTGATTTATCAGCCTCTGTTGCGCGCCAAAACAACTTTGGTGGGCTTTGGAATAGTTTTGCATTACGTGGTTTTGTCGGCGATGAAAACTTACCCAGTAATTATTTAGTAAATGGGTTTAATGCTGGGCGTGGGTTTGGTGGATCGCGTGATTTATCGGGTATTGAGTCGGTTGAGGTATTAAAAGGCCCACGTGCCGCTTTATTTGGCCGAGGCGAACCCGGTGGCACAGTAAACTTAGTTACAAAACGCCCAACGTTTGATACCGAAGGTGAAATTAAAGTTTCAGTAGGGAGTTTTGATACTTACCGCGGCGATGTTGATTACACAACGCCACTTAACGACGACGTAGCAATTAGACTGGTTGGCTTTTACCAAGACGCAAAAAGCTTTAGAGATACAATAGAAACTACAAAGCAAGGGTTTAGCCCATCAATAGTGTGGAATATTGATAACAACAGCCAATTAATATACGAACTTGAATACTCTAACCAAGAAGTACCCTTTGATAGAGGCGTATTAGCCATAGACGGTGAGCTTGGGCTTATCCCTGAAAGTCGCTTTTTAGGCGAGCCGGGGGATGGTCCGATTGAAGCCGACGTACTGGGGCATCAGTTAGAATATATTTATGACTTTAATGATAACTGGAGCATTTTGTTTGGTGCAAACTACCGCGATACCTCTATGGAAGGTTTTGCAACCGAAACGGGTTTTGGTGGCGTAGTAGATGGCGAAGTAAACCGCTTTAGACGCTACCGCGACTTTGATGCCAAATACCACGTATTGCGTGCAGAGCTAAGCGGAAGTATTGAGCTGGGCGGTTTTGAGCACCGTTTAATTATTGGTATAGATAGCGATAGATTTGAAAACGACCAAGTTATTCTGCGTGTACGGGGCGAGCAATATATTAATGTATTTAACCCTGTTTACGGCGCATATGAATTACCCACGCCCACATCGAATACTGACCGTGTAGAAATTCAAGAGTCTGTAGGCATTTTTATTCAAGACCAAATAAGCTTAACCGATAAATTAGATATTCGTATTGGTGCACGTTTTGATGATTACGAGCAGCGCTTAAATAATCGTTTAGCAGGCACAAAAACAAGACAAACTGAGTCACGCGTGAGCCCGCAGTTTGGCGTGGTTTATGAAGCCAGTGATTATGTTTCTGTTTATGGCGCATACGGTGAAAACTTTCGTCCGCTTTCGGGCGCCGATGCCAACGGCGACGGTTTTGAGCCTAACCAATCCACTTCTGCAGAGCTTGGGGTTAAATTTACATTAAACGATGGCGCGTTATTTGGAACGGTTGCCCTATTTAAAGTAGAGCAAGACAACATGCTAGTGGTAGACGACCCTACCGCGTTTACTTATGCAGCGATTGGTGAAGCGCAAAGTAAAGGGATAGAAATTGATATAACGGGAGAGCTTACCGATAGTGTAGAAATTTGGGCATCGTATGCATATGTTGATGCTCAAATAGAAAACTCATTTTTTGATGCTAACTTTGGCTACACCGTTGAAGCCGGAGAGCCATTGTTAAACGTACCAGAGCACCAACTTAGCTTACAACTGGTTAAATCGGGCGAGCTACATGGCAAAGCAATAAAATTTGGCGGTGGGTTATTATATGTTGATAACCGCAATGGCTTTTTTGGTACCGACTTTGAGTTACCAAGCTACACAACCGCACGTGCATTTGTAAATTACCAAGTAACAGACGCGATTGGCATTACGGCTGAGGTAAATAACCTGTTTGATGAAACGTATTACACAAACTCGTTTGCTGATGCGTGGGTACAACCTGGTACACCAAGAAACGTTAAGTTTTCTGCATCCTATAAGTTTTAAAATGCTTTAAGCTAAAAGTTCAGCGACCACTCATTCGCTGAAAATCAAAAGGCCGCTTACTTAAAGCGGCCTTTATTTTTGTTTACTCAATTACTACAAACATTAATTAGCGTGTTTGTATTTTTCAAAAATTTTGTAGTACTCCCCTGAGTTTTTTAATTTTTGCAGCTGTAAGTTAAAGTCATCACGTAGCTTTTTAGACTTGAATAAATAGCCATTTGGGCTTTTACCAAACAACGCGAAACGATCTACAGGTTGTGTGGTATCAATACCTTTAAGGGTTGAGCGATAGTAATCAAAACTTTGTTTATCCATCTGAATGACATCAGCTTTGTTTGAAAAAAGCATTTTTACTTGCAACGATTGGTCATGAACCTCGTAATATTGCGTATTCGCTTTAGCCATTTTTGCGTATTCTTCGCCTAACTGAATGGCTGCGCTGGGCCATGATATTAAGCTGAAATTCGCTAAGTCTGCTATTGATGTAAAGTTGAAGTTGTTGCTTTTTAGAGATA
The DNA here is from genome assembly GCF_001401855.1 of Pseudoalteromonas sp. P1-7a. Classification (NCBI taxonomy): domain Bacteria; kingdom Pseudomonadati; phylum Pseudomonadota; class Gammaproteobacteria; order Alteromonadales; family Pseudoalteromonadaceae; genus Pseudoalteromonas; species Pseudoalteromonas sp. P1-7a. The sequence continues at coordinate 12,410 of NZ_LKDU01000031.1, forward strand.
TTGCCATATTTTCGTATACGTACGCCTCATCAGAAATATACCCATTGAGTAGGTTTCCGTTAGCGGTATTTAAATTTATATCGGCAATGACATCGATTCTGCCTTTAATGTAGCCTTTAGCGCGGCGCGTATAGGGGTAATAGCGTGGTTCTATTTGGTACCCTAAAGGCGTTAAGGCCGCTTTAATAATATCAATGGTTAAGCCACTGTGTGTATGTGATATTACAAATGGCGGCAGTGTTTCGCCAAACCCAACCACCAGTTTTTGTTTAGCCGCTGCTGTATTGGCAAAAGTAAATAAAAGTAGTGTGATTGCTATAAAAAAGGGTAACTTCATTAGGGTGTATAATTTAAATCATCATACTCAAAAGATAGTAACTAAGTGATTACGTAACAAGTAAATAGCCCATTAAAGTACGATTTAATAACTTTAATGGGCTATATGAGTGCTTATGCGGACAAGTTTAACTCCGCTTTAAAAAGGAGCATAGCCGTCCGGTGTTGTTTTAGGTGTAGTCCAACGCGCTATTGGATCAATTTCTGTGCGCTTTGAACCCGGTGCAGGTATACGGCCATTATCGCCAAAAAGCCATAATACTAGGTTTGTTCTGTCGCCACTGGTTATCGGTTTTGCCGCGTGTGGTACACTGCCTTTATGGATCATGGCGCTGCCAGGTTTAAAACTAAGTTGTACTACTTTGCCATTTTTTTGGTCATAAAAATCAAGCTCTGAGCCGCTAAATTCTTCTCCTGGCAGATTTAAATTAATATTAAGTGTTACTGATGATGCATCAGTATGCGGGCGAATAGATGCATCAGTGTTAGGGTCGTAATAAATAGAAAACCCAAACGTTTGCGTATCGTAACCTATGATCTCAGGAAACAATAAACGTGAAATAGGGCGCATGTATGTATTTAATACTTGGTTATAAAATGCCTGAAAACTAGGAGCAGCTAAATAGCCCTCTGAGCGTTTGTCGAGCATGGCGCCGCGTCGGTTTAATACAATACCGTACGGTGGACGCATAGGAATGTTAGCATTCCATACTTTTTCTAGGTAACCACGTAAAACTGCTAGGCGTTCAGGATCAAAAAATTGAAACTGATACACATCAGTCGCTACTTCTTCTAGTAGTGATTTTACTAAATGCTCTTTTGATGGATTTTGCCATGCAGCATTAACGGCTTCACGTAAGTTTTTATCGAGTAATGAATCGTCAAGGGTAAAGGTGGTTGTATCTACTTCTGTTTCTTCCCACTCTTTCCAGGCTTGTGTAAGTAGTTGGTCGTTGTTGTACCAAAAATGCTGTACTGAGTGCTCACGATTTAACATAGCCTCTCTTGAAGGTAACGCTAGAGCACGAGCAAGTTGTAATTGGGTGGCAGACATAATGTGTTACTCCAGTTGTTGAATTAGCTTATATCAATCTAGGAGTGCAATTTATTATATTTAATAAAGTAGATAAACGGGCTACTTTAGGAAACAGAATCAAGATAATGTTGATAATTATGGGCTGATTAAATAGAGTTAGCTTTTAGCTTTTAGCTGATGGGTTTTAGCTGATGGGTTTGTGTTAACCCATCAAGCATTTTACTATAGGCTTTTAATGAGTGACTCTGTCACCCCAAATTTCTTCTAGGCGGTTGTCACGTCCACACCGCCAGCGGTAGGTATTGTATCGTATAGGGTTATTTTTGTAATAATCCTGATGGTAGCTTTCTTTACCTTTAATTGGGTAAAAAGTACTGGCATTTAGTATTGGCGTGACCACTGTTTGATTAGGGAATTCCGCTATTACTGCTTGTTTGGTTTGCTCTGCTATTTTGCGTTCTTGCTCGTTAGCTACAAATATGGCGCTTAAATAACTAGGCCCTTTATCACAAAATTGGCCTTTGGCATCAAAGGGGTCGATATTTACCCAAAAATGATCAAGTACGCCTTTGTAGCTTACTACATCAGGGTCGTAAGTAATTTGTACTGCTTCATAATGGCCTTGATGGTTACCATTGTAGGTCGGGTTTTTAATTTTACCGCCTGTAAAGCCTGATATAACATCTTTGACGCCTTCGAGTTTTTCAAAGTCGCTTTCCATACACCAAAAACAACCACCGGCTAACACTGTTTTTTCGGTTTTAGCTGCATGAGTAAACGTGCTAAACAAAATTGCGGCAGATGTTAATGCAAGTTTCAGTGATTTTTTCATAGGATAATCTACCTTTAGTTTGAGTTTAAATACATATTCTTAATAGCTAGACCTACTAAGTGTTATTACTATTTCATTGTGAGCGTATATAAGATAACAAATAATGTACGTAATACTTTTTAATTTAAGCCACATTTGAGTGAGTACCCGTATAGCACACGGTTGTATTATTAGAGTGTGTTTAATAAAGTGAAAGCATTGAGATCAAAGTAGCAGGTGGTAAATGAACCAGTTAACCGAAAAATCGATAAGTTGCCCGTATTGTGGTGAAAGTATTGAGGTATTGCTAGATGCAGCAGATACTGATGAGCAATACATAGAGGATTGCCAAGTTTGTTGTAAGCCTATTACGTTTGTTGTTTTTGAAGATGAAGACGAATTAAAAGTAAATGTATACAGTGAAGACGATACATTTTAGCCACTAGTTACGCTTTATATAGGTGGCTGCACACTGGCAGCCACTACTGCTTTTATACACGGGCGTTAGCTATTTTGCTCTCGGGCGAGTTGGTTTGGTAACAGCTCTTCTACAATTTCGCGAGCGGGGAGTGTATAACGTGTGCCGTTAAACATTACCGAGGTAAACTCGTTTATATTAGTAATGCCTGTTAGGGTCCAGCCCTCACCGCGTTTAGGGCAGTATACGGTTGTGGTAGGTTGAATTACTTTAAAATCGTCGCTCATTATTGCTCTCAATATTGGCTATAAAGATAATGCTTGTGAATACGTTATGGTAAGTTAATAATGCTTAACCATAAAGCGCTATTTTAACTCCTGTATAAAATGTTTAAAACAACTCAGCTTGAACGCGTTACATTGCGTTTAATTACTCATAAGCATGCCCCGCAGTTATTTACTATTTTGAACCACCCGCAGGTGAGCGAATTTAACGACTATCAAACCCCGTTAAGTAAGTGCCAAATTAAGCAATTAATACAAGATGATATTACCGCCTATTACGAAGGCGAAGTGATAAGAGTGGCTATTGAACATAATATTACCGGCAAGTTAATGGGTACCTGTGGGCTTTATAATTTATCGCCTTGTAAAAGTAAGGCGTTTATTGGGTTTGAGCTTGACCCTATGTATTGGGATAAAGGCATTATGTTTGAGGTGATTACCGGCTTTGTTAAAACACTTAAGCAGGCTATACCGCTTAATTACTTAGCGGCGCAAGTAAGTGCAGATAATGCGCGTTCGCATAACTTATTAGTTAAATTAGGCTTTAGCTTAGGTGAGCATTCTATTTGGTATAAACACGTTTAGTGCTGAATTAGGAATGTTTTAGTGCTGTATTTTATTATACACGTTAGTAAATTTCATCATAAGAGGAACAAATGCAATATAAAAAATAGCCAGTTTGGCTTATAGTTAAGCGTAAGCAAATGAATTTGTTACCCGAGTTTTTTAAACGTGTTCGCTTAACAAGGATTTTATATGCTAGAAAAACTATCTCAAGATGCCCTCGTTATTTGGGCCACCATAGACCCAATAGGTACCATGGCGCTTTTTGCTGCGCTCACTTCTCATTTAACTGATCAACAACGTCGTAAAACTGCGTTTAAAACGGTGCTATATGCAGGGGCTGTGTTACTGGGCTCTATTTTAATAGGGCAGCTTATTTTAAATGCGATGGGTATACGGCTGGTATCGTTTCAGTTAGGGGGCGGGATAATTTTATTTTTGTTTGGCCTGCAAATGATATTTGGCAGCGACTCCAATAAAGCAAAACAAGACCCAGGGCATGATATTGCAGTGTTTCCGCTTGCTATACCTGCTACCGCGACACCAGGGGCTATTTTAGCCGTTATATTATTAACCGATAATCATATTCACCCAATTACCACCCAAATGGGCACAGCGTTAATTACATTAGCAGTGCTGGGTGTAACCTTAATTTTGTTGTTGCTGTCGGGCAAAATTATAAAACTAATAGGTACGGGAGGTGCATCTATTTTAACGCGTGTAATGGGGATGATACTGGCCGCTTTTTCTGTAGAGCTAATAATGACCGCACTTGAAATTAAGCAGTGGGTAACGCTGGGGCACTGATCTACTTTATTGGTTTGTTATAAAAAAGGCGAGCACTGTATTTATATACAGTGCTCGCCTTTTTGCTTATAATCGCTTTAATTTATACTTGTTTGCTAAAGCTAAAAAACTGACTTTACAACGCAATTAATTAAATCAACAACCATTGCTGGTGGCCTTACAGCAAAAGAACACATCATACTAAGTTATTCTTAAGTACTTAACTTAGCTAAAGAGTGTGCATTAATAAAAATAACCAATAAATAAGGGATAATTGGCTACTTATTTGATAACTCTATCGGCTTTTGATTATTACTTAGTTACTTTAGGTTTTACAAAAAGGGCGATAGCCACAACAGCGCTTAAAATACTGCATATTATAAATACGTTATGTTCACCCCCTGGTATATATTCCATAAACGAGGTAAAAAACTGCCCTGAGAATACGGCCATGGTAAAATATGACAAGTTACGTCCGCGAACGTTTTCGGGGCTTAGCTCTACGGTCATGTGGTTTAAAAGAGGAATGCTAAAACCAAAGCCAATACCAATTAATAGCGCGCCTAATACTAATATCAATGTGCTTGATTGTATAAAGCAAAGGTAAGATAAACCAAAGGCAATAAATGCAATCGCTAATACGTTTTTTTCACTAAGGCGTTTAGTTGCTCTAGGCATAAAACCCGCGGTGAATACAGCAACTAACGATATAAAAGCCAAAAGTTGGCCAATTTCAGACTCATTAAAATTTAGTGCGTGCAAGGTAATAGGTAACAGCACGGTTGAGGTAAAAAATATGGTCATAGCTAGGGTTGAAACTATATAAACTCCTTTAAGAGTTAATGCGTTTGAATTGCTCTTTTTGATTTGTTGAGTTTGCTCTGTGTTTTGCGTGTATATTTGCTGTTTGCGGGGCACAAACATGAGTAACATTGCTAAAAACACCCAAGCTATTAAATATAAAGCAAGAGGTAGCCCCCAATACTTTGACGCTAAAAAACCACCTAAAAATAAAAATATAACGCCACCTAGCTCTATTGCCATGCCTTGTTTGGCAATCATATTTAGACGCGCTGTGCCGCTATACCACATTGAAATTAATACAGTGCAACTTGCCATAACTACTGCGGTTACTCCGCCTAAAGCAAAACGATTAATAAATACTAAGGTTGGGCCATGTAAAAAATACGCACATGCACCTAATAAGCCGTATAAGAATAAGCCGATAATAAGTAAGGTGTAGGCGCCATATTTGTCTATAAACCTGCCGGCCAAAGGCGCAAACACCACAGCACCTAAAGAAGGTAAAGTAATTAATAACACGCTGTTGCTTTGTATGCCTAGACCATTAGCAATGGTAACTAAACCAGGTGCTAAAAGAGTGCCAACCATAATGGTTAAGCTAGCTATACATAATAATGTAAAGCTGCCGGCCGCTTTAAGTGAATTCATAGTCTCTCCAATTTATGTTGAATTTACGCTTTTTTAGCAAGCGCATTAAATAGGGCGCTTGTAATGATGAAAAAAATACTGATAGTGATCACGCCATACCAGCCATATACATCAAATGCTTTTACACCCGCAGCAGAACCAATAGCCCCGCCAAGGTAATAACCGAGCATATAAATGCCGTTTATCCTGCTTTGTGCACTGAGTTCTATACTAAAAACACGTACTTGATTTGAAACTTGGGCGCTAAACACCCCAAAGTCTATGAGTATTATGCCAACGATTAACGCCACTAAACTGCTACCGAATAGTCCTGTAATTAAAAAGCCTATCGCAATTAAGCAAAGCGATAGTGTAATAACGTTTGTAGAGTCAAACTTATTTACAAACTTACCCGCCAATTTTGCCCCAATAACCCCAGCAAGGGCTATAACACCAAAGAGTCCCGCTTGTTGCGCACTGTAATTAAATGGCTCATCACTTACATAAATAGCAAGTGTTGCCCAAAGCACATTGAAAGCAGCAAACCAACAAGCCCCTGAAAACGTAAACATACGCAGTTGTTTATATTGTTTAAACAAACTCAAACTGCTTTTTATAAGTGCTAAATAACGTAAATTAGCGGATGGTTTATTAAGCGGTAAAAACACATAGAGAAGGGCGCCAAATAGTAAGGCCAATGCTGCCGACATATAAAAAACACTTTGCCAGTCCATGTGCTCACCCACAAAACCACTTAACGTACGGGAAAGTAATATTCCAAGGGTTAAGCCCATCATTAATGTACCCAGCGTAGCGCCTTTGTTTTCAGCGCTTACCATTGATGCCGCAAAAGGAATAAGTTGCTGTGTAATATTGGCACCTACGCCGATTAAAAAAACACTAATAAGCAACACTATAAGGTTAGGCGCTAGAGCACCAGCAAGCGATGCTAAGACTAACAAGGTAGATAAAACACTAAGTAGTTTACGCCTTGGGATTGAATCACCAAGGGGGGATATGAATAAAAGTGCAAAGGCATAGCCACATTGTGTTAATGCCGGAATGCTTCCTAATTGCGCGTCGCTTAAATTAAACGCTTCTTTTATTAAGGGCAGGATAGGTTGGTTGTAATACAAGTTTGCGGTGGTTGCAGCAATGGCACTTGTCATTAACAATAATAAAAATCGACTTATATGATTACTAGTTTCTACCCTAGACATACTTAATACCCATGTTTAATTAATGTGTAAACAATAAAACCTTTTGTGTAATAACAAAAATGTTATTATTTTATAGAATCTATACATTTTCGTTATTGGTTAAGTTGTGGATATTAAAATACTAAAAAGTTTTATTAGTGTGGCTAAACATAAGAGCTTCTCTGCTGCGGCGAGAGAATTACATACAGTACAACCCGCAATAAGCAGGCATGTATCTGGTCTTGAAGCCGAACTAGGTGTAAGTTTGTTTGTTCGCAACTCGCGCGATGTAGTTATTACGGAAGCCGGTGAGCAATTATTAAATGATGCTAATAAAATTATTGCGCTCACAGACCAAGCGACAACAAATGTAAAACGTGCCCACATCGGCCAAATTGGCTCTCTCACCATTGCCCATTTAAGCTCTGCATGTTTAACATTTATGGCAGCGATTGTGCGTAGCTACAAAGAAAAATACCCAAACGTTCACGTTACACTTATTGAAATGACAGCCACAGAGCAAATAGAGGCGCTTAAAAACGAGCGTATAGATATTGCGTTTTCACGGCCATTACCGGTTTCAATAGTTGATGAATATTTTAGTCACTGTATCTATGTGGATTCTTTAGTCGCTATTGTAAATACCAATCATACACTTGCTACTACTGACAGTATTGATTTAGCGGTTTTCAAAAACGAGCAGTTTATTATTTTCAACCGTGAAGAAGCGCTTGGCTTGTTTGATGAAACCATTATGCAATGCAAAAAAGCTGGTTTTTCGCCAAATATTATTAGCCAACCTAGGCATATGCAAACATTAGTTACGGAGGTAGCAGCAGGGCTTGGGGTCGCTATTGCACCATACTGCGTTCGCAAGTTGTACAGTGCAGGGTGCCATTTTATTTCACTTAACGATATTACTACGCAAATACCAGTAGAAATCCAATTTAAAAAAACACTTACCAACGCCGCAGTTGATGCATTTGTTGAAATTGCACTGAACGCGCGGACAGAAATTCAAAAAAGCATGACTCAATGCTAACATTTTCGATTATAAGTTTAATTAAGGGGTTACCCTTGGCCTTATAGCAAAATTGACACAAAAAAGCCCTGATATCTCAGGGCTTTTTAAAATTCAGTCGCATCTAAAACTTGTATCTAAAACCAATAGCAATACCATCGTCCTCAGATTGCTCCATTTGCGCTTGTTGAACTTTATCGTCACTTTCAAAGTCACTAAAATCTTTACGTGCTTCAGCATAGGCAATGGTGTTTTCATCAATTAAGTAATGAACGCCAATTACAGCAAATTGACGCTTAAATACATCGTTAGGATCTGCATTAAAGTTTGGTTGAATAACATAGTCGTCACCAGCGTCTAAAATGTTATAAGCGACAAAAGGGCGCACATCGTTGTCAAATCGGTACGACATAAACGTTTCTACACCAATAGAGTCTTTAATTAAGCGCCCTAGGTTATCCGTATCGTGGTTTTCACTTTTATTAATGTTAGCTGCAACGTATAAACCTGGCTTTTCAATGCTGCCCCACATAACACCGGCACCAAAAATTAAATCTTCAACGGTTTGGGTAGTGCCATCACCGTACGTTACATCAAATTCACCACGGTTTATTCCCGCTGTTAGCGTTAGCATATCGGTTGCGTTATAAGTTACAGAACCACCAAATGTGTAGTTAAATTCAACTTCTTGGGCTGCACTGTCGCCAGTATTCCAAAGGGCTTCACATGCATCTTCAGAAATATTATCAACATCACAGGTATAAAATTCGCTGTTTTTAAGCTGTGCCTGAACTGCAAAGCTAAATTCATTGTAGCTATTACGGTATTGAATTAATTTATCACCGCGGCCTGTGCCATTTACTGCACCGTCGTCTTTATTGTATGTGTAAACACCCGCAGCATTACCATCCCATACAAAGCTGTTATTGGTGCCGTAAACGACGTCGTACCACGCTCCCCATTGTTTACCAATGGTAATTTGTCCGTATTTTTCGTGAGATAGGCCAGCATAACCTAAACGATTATATAAAAACTCATCTTGAATAGACTCAAAGCGGTTATTGTAAATAATATCGCTACTACCAACAGGGTTTACACCCCATTCAACTAGCGCAAGTGCAGACCAGTCTTTTTTTAGCTCTCGAGTAAACCCAAAGTTAATACGCGATGTACCATTTACCACTTCGGTTTGGTTTTGGGTATTAATAACGCGCACATCAAGGTAACCACCCACTTTAATTGTGTTTTTATCATCCTTATAGAGCTCTATTGCTGAAACCGCTGGCGCGACTACAATGCTTGTTCCTAATAGCAGGGTTACAAAGTTTTTAATCATTTGTGATGCCTTGTGTGTGTTAACTTTAAATATGAGATTAAATTTTCAAAGGATGAGACTAGCAAAGCCATTATGGGCTCAAAAGTGAAAAATTATCATTGAAATTAGGATCTAATTTGAATAAATATTCACTGGAGGTTAATGGTGTTTTTATACTGTTAAGGAATGGGTTTTATTTAATTAAAAGCTAGTTAAATAGGATTAAAAAACGCGCGTTCAAACTGCGCTAAAAATGAGAATTTTTCAAGTTGAATAAAAATAAAACGCTAGTGTAAAAACTCTAAAAAGCATTTTATATCATAAATATATACGCTGCTATCTGTTTTATAAAATGCTTTGCGATAAACAATCGACTTATTAAGTTAAATGGCTTTATTGGTGGCAAGTAAAATTGTGTAATGGCGCATGAATCGAACTGTGATATTTGATATAAGCTCATTTTTTAGTTGAATAAGCATTCACTGACTTAATCACGTTTTAAGCACTCTTTGCTAGGGATTAATTTAGGTATTTAATGAGTGGAATAGGGTACAGTTCGGGTGCTTTCAACCCTAAACTTTCATAGAAAAAAAGCTGTATTTAGTTTAAACTGCGCGCAATTTAAACACATCATGTCCCCTTGGAGGGTAGCGCTATTATTAGTACAGCTAACATCACCATGCAATTTGGTGCTAAACCGTTATTTGAAAACATATCTGCAAAGTTTGGCGAAGGAAACCGTTACGGTTTAATTGGTGCAAACGGCTGTGGTAAATCTACATTTATGAAAATCCTAAGTGGTGAATTAGAACCATCTTCAGGTAACGTAAGTACAGATCCAAATGAACGCGTGGCTAAACTAAACCAAGACCAGTTTGCTTACGAAGAATACTCTGTAATTGATACGGTGATCATGGGTCATAAAGAATTATGGGATATTAAGCAAGAGCGCGACCGCATTTACTCATTACCAGAAATGAGCGAAGAAGATGGCATGAAAGTAGCCGATTTAGAAACTGAATTTGCCGAAATGGACGGCTATTCTGCAGAGTCTAAAGCCGGTGAGCTTTTACTAGGTGTTGGTATTGGTACTGAGCAGCATTACGGCCCAATGTCTGAAATAGCGCCAGGTTTTAAACTACGTGTATTACTTGCGCAAGTGCTGTTTTCTGATCCTGATATTATGTTACTGGATGAGCCCACCAATAACTTGGACATTTACACCATTAAATGGTTAGAAGATGTACTTAATCAGCGCGACTGCACCATGATCATCATCTCGCATGACCGTCACTTTTTAAACTCAGTATGTACGCACATGGCCGATATTGATTACGGTGAGCTTCGTATTTACCCGGGTAACTACGATGAGTACATGTTTGCAGCAACGCAAGCTCGTGAACGCCTATTAAGCGAAAACGCTAAAAAGAAAAGCCAAATTGCTGAACTACAGCAGTTTGTATCACGCTTTTCTGCAAACGCATCAAAGGCTAAACAAGCTACCTCGCGTGCAAAACGCATTGATAAAATTCAGCTAGAAGAAGTGAAAGCCTCTTCTCGCCAGTCTCCATTTATTCGCTTTGAGCAAGAAAAGCAACTATTTCGTAACGCGCTGGAGATAAGTAACCTTAGCCAAGGCTTTGAAGACAATACCTTGTTTTCAAATTTAGAAGGCTTGGTGGAAGTTGGCGAGCGAATTGCCATTATCGGTGAAAATGGTGTTGGTAAAACAACATTACTAAACACACTTGCAGGGCGTTTGGCACCTAAAACGGGTGAGTTTAAATGGTCTGAAAATGCGAACATTGGTTACTATGCGCAAGATCATGCTGACGAGTTTGAAAAAGATATGAACTTGTTTGAGTGGATGGAGCAATGGCAACAAGAAGGTGACGACGAGCAAGTGGTCCGAGGCTTTTTAGGGCGTATGTTGTTTTCGCAAAACGATATTAAAAAGTCTGTAAAAGTTATTTCAGGTGGTGAACAAGGCCGTATGTTATTTGGTAAAATTATGATGCATAAACCAAATATACTGTTAATGGACGAACCTACAAATCACATGGATATGGAATCTATCGAGGCGTTAAACCTTGCATTAGAAGCCTATGAAGGCACATTATTATTTGTCTCGCACGATCGTCAGTTTGTATCATCAGTTGCTACCCGTATTTGGGAGATTAAAGACGGCCAGGTGATTGACTTTAGAGGCAACTACAGTGAATACCTAGCGAGCAAAGAAGTATAATCGCTTTGTAATTGCATCTCTGTAAAAGCCATGTTTAAACATGGCTTTTTTGTTTTTGTGAGTCGCAATTAAACTTGGTTTGGGTATAATACTCGCCTAAAACCGGACATAAGTCCGCTATTTTTAAAATACATTACTGAGGAGTATTTATGACTGTTGGCATTATTATGGGTTCTAAATCAGATTGGCCAACCATGGAACACGCAGCACTCATGCTCGAAAAATTTGGTATTGAGTACGAAACGAAAGTGGTCTCTGCGCACCGCACTCCTCAACTTCTTGCAGATTATGCAAATTCAGCAAGCGATCGTGGCATAAAAGTGATTATTGCTGGCGCCGGTGGCGCTGCACATTTACCCGGTATGGCTGCAGCATTTACATCGCTTCCTGTGCTAGGTGTACCGGTTAAATCTAAAGCCTTAAACGGTGTCGATTCGTTATTGTCTATTTGCCAAATGCCAAAAGGTGTAGCCGTAGGGACACTTGCCATTGGTGAGCCGGGCGCTGCTAACGCAGGTTTACTGGCTGCACAAATTTTAGGGTGCCAAAACCCAGAGATTTTTGCAAAAATTGAAGCATTTCGTAAAGAGCAAACCGAGAGTATTTTAGCTAACCCTAATCCTGCAGAGTAAAAATGAAAATTTTAATTTTAGGTGCCGGCCAACTTGCGCGAATGATGAGCCTAGCAGGCGCCCCCCTTAATTTAAATGTGGTTGCGTACGATGTAGGCAGCCAAAAGATTATGCACCCGCTAACAGGTGAAGTTTTCACTACCACACTTGAGCAAGCAATTAGTGACGCTGATGCGATTACGGCTGAGTTTGAGCACATTCCTGATGATGTACTAACACTGTGCTGTAACAGTAATAAATTTTATCCAGGAAAAGCCGCCATTAAAACCGGTGGGGACCGCGCACTAGAAAAAGCGTTACTCGATAAAACAAACGTTGCATGTGCGCCTTACCAACTGATCACAGAAAAAGCGCACTTAGAATTAGCGGTTAAAAACCTTGGTAAGCCGCTGGTTATTAAAACCTGCCAAGCAGGGTACGATGGGAAAGGCCAGTGGCGTTTAAAATCAGATGACCAAATAGAGCAAATTTGGTCTGAAATGGCTGACTTTATTGCCTCAGGCACTCAGGATGCACCGCACAGTATTATTGCTGAAAAAATGATCCCGTTCGACCGTGAAGTCTCTATTATTGGCGCACGCGATAAACACGGTAATGTAGCTATTTACCCAATTACTGAAAACGAGCACACCAACGGCGTGCTTACATTATCGATTGCAGGTAAAAATAACACACTGATTGAGCAGCAAGCCCATAGTGCATTTACAAAAATTGCCAACGAGCTTAATTACGTTGGCGTACTTGCCATTGAATTTTTTGATGTTAACGGCACTTTACTGGTTAACGAAATTGCGCCGCGGGTTCATAATTCTGGGCACTGGACACAGCAAGGCAGCCATTGTTCACAGTTCGAAAACCATATGCGCGCTGTTGCAGGTCTACCGCTAGGTAATACAGAGCTTAAACATATTACCGCCATGATTAACGTGCTGGGCCAAGGATGTATTCCTACCGAGGTTTTAAACGTTAGTGATGTAACTAGCCACTGGTACGGAAAGGCAGCAAAACCTGGGCGTAAAATGGGGCATATTAATGTATCTGCAGATAGCATTAACAATTTGGCCGATAAGCTTGGGCAACTTACCGATTACCTTCCTGAGCAGGATTACCCCGGTGTTTTAAAAGCCGCAACTGCTCTCATGCTAAGTGAGTAGCGTAATTTAATACCGGCTTTAGCCGGTATTTTTTTGTCATAAAAATAGGTATTACTTGTGTAATACTGGTAAAGTCTATTTTTTAATTTTTTGAAGTAAAAAAATGAAACAAAAATTACTTTATGGCGCATTAGCCATTGTCGCTTCATTTAGTTTAAATGCTACAGCCAGCGAAAGCCTTCGTATTGCCACCTTTAACGTGAGTATGGATGCGACTAACCACACACCAAAAGGCGAGCAAGTTAACCCTGATGCACTTGTTAATGCACTAAAATCAAACCACCAGCAAATAAAAAATATTGCCGAAATAATTCAGCGTGTTCGCCCTGATATTATTTTATTAAACGAGTTTGACTACGTACCAAAAGCGCAAGGTATAGATTATTTTAAACGCCACTTTTTAAATGTGAGTCAAAATAAACAATCACCAATTGATTACCCATACAGCTTTATAGCACCAGTGAATACGGGCTTAGCGACTGACTTTGACCTTGATAACGATGGTAAAAAAACAAAAGTAATGGGGGATGCACAAGGCTTTGGTTTTTTTGAAGGGCATTATGGCATGGCTGTATTGTCTAAATACCCAATCAATATTGAAAAACTACGTACATTACAAACCTTTAAATATAAAGATATGCCTGATGCGCAAATGCCAATTGACCCTAAAACAAAAGAAAATTGGTATAACACGCAAGAATGGCAAGCGCTTAGGCTCAGCTCTAAATCATTTTGGGATGTACCCGTTGTCGTAAACAATAAAACAGTGCATGTACTTGCTTCGCACCCAACACCACCGGTATTTGATGGTGATGAAGACAGAAACGGCAAACGTAATCACGATGAAGTGAGATTAATTGCTGATTATGTTGCTAATCAGCCCTATATTTATGACGATAAAGGCCAAAAAGGCGGGTTAGATGCAAACTCGCGGTTTGTAATATTAGGTGACTTAAACGCCGCACCTGAAGGGGATAAAGCACGGCTAGAAACCACCAATCAAATTTTAAATAACCCGCTAATAAATTCGCAATTTATACCACAAAGCGCTGGTGCTAAAGAGCAATACCCGCAGCCATACGCTAAGCATTTTACCGCTAACTGGCAAGCACGTGTAGATTATGTTTTACCTTCTACCTATGGGTTTAAAATAAAAGACGGCGGCGTGTTTTGGCCTACTAAAAACAGCGAGCAATATAGATTAATAAAAGACAGAAACGCATCGAGCGATCATCGATTGGTGTGGCTAGATTTGCTAATAGAGTAAACTCAGCTTTACCGTGCAAATGTGTTATTTATCTTAAAAAATTGCAATAACTCAAGTGCTTCTGCTTAAATACGGTTCAATTATAATAACCGTTCAGAAGCACTATGATTTTTAACTTATCGTCATCAAAAACATTAGTAGCGCTTGCTGTAACCTCAAGCATTATGCTTGCAGGTTGTAGTGCTACCGCTAATACCTCTTTATCACAGCAAAGCGCTTTACCAGCAACTCCCGTTGCAGCGGTTGTAAACACACCTGCTGATGCTGGCTCACAAAATATTACCTTAGAACAGGCCATGGCAAACCCAGATTGGATAGGTAACCAGCCTAAAAATGCCTACTGGGCAAGTGACTCAACTAGCATTATTTATGCTCAAAAGCAGCAAGGCAGCACCCTAAACGATATTTATAGCCAACAAATTAATAGTAAAAATGCTCAACAGGTATCACTGGATAAACTACATACCATAGGCGCTTCTAAAGCGGTTTATTCATCTGATAGAACACTTCAAGCTTATACGTTTAAAGGCAATGTTTTTGTTAAAAACCTAACGACAGGTGAACTTAAACAAATAACGGCTACCTCTGCAACCGAGTCTAAACCACAGTTTTTAAATAATGGTGATTTAGTTTACCGCCAAGGTAATGTGTTTTTTAAAATTGATTTAAAAACAGGGCTAACTACAGAGCTTGTTAACTTAAAATTGGCAGATGAACCAAAAGGGCTACAAGAGCCAAGTAGTTACCTAGCCAAAGAGCAGCACAAACTAATTGAATTTGTGGCGCTACAGCATAAAAACAAACAGGACACTCAAACACGCAATGAGCAAATAAACGCGCAAAATAGCTCCATTGCTAACACTGCTTTTTACTTAGGTGATGGCAACGTCATTAAAGAAGCGCAGCTATCTCCAAACGGCGATGCTTTAATTGTTGTTCTGCAAAAGCAGCAATCTTGGCGTGATAAAGGCGATATTATGCCTAACTACATTACTAATGATGGCACGATTGAGCCTAAAAAAGTGCGCCGTCGTGTTGCTGATGCAAAAGAGCAAACATCACGTGTAATACACATTAATCTTGTAGATAAAACACAAACGCCACTGAGCTTTGATACGCTACCGGGCTTTGATGAAGATGTTTTAGCTGAGGTTAAAAAAGAAAACTACGCGCGAGAGGGTAAAACGTATAAATCTAAAAAGTCACCACGTGGCATTAACTTAATCACTAATTGGGGTTTAAACCAAGCCCCCATAGTATGGAATGATGACGGCACACAAGTCGCTATTATGCTAGAAGCATGGGATAACAAAGACCGCTGGATAGCCACAATCGACTTTGATAAAAACCAGCTTGTATCGCAGCACCGCTTACATGATGATGCGTGGATAGCTTACGCGTTTAACAATTTTGGCTGGTTACATAACTCCAACACCTTATATTACCTCTCAGAAGAATCGGGCTATAGCCAGCTTTACAAAAAACCCCTTAATGGCAAAGCAACCGCTTTAACGAGTGGCCAGTTTGAAGTATCGGACATTACGTTAACGCACGATAACAGTGCTATTTATTACAAGGCAAACGTAGAGCACCCAGGCCTTTACGAAATTTACCGTGTTAACCCGCAGACAGGTAAAAATGAGCAAATTACTGATCTAAACGGTATGACCGACTACACGCTAAGCCCGGATGAAAGTAAATTGCTGCTTAAGCACTCTAAAATTACAATGCCAACAGAGCTTTATGTTGCCGATGCTAAAGCCAATACACAAGCTACGCGTTTAACTTACACTGTATCGGAGGAGTTTTTAGCTAAAAAGCTCACCGCACCTAAAATTGTTGCTGTGCCATCGAGTCATACCGACCAGCCAATTTACGCAAAAGTGTATTACCCAAGTGACTATGTAGAAGGTGAATCAGGCAAAACCCGTAAAGCGGTTATTTTTAACCACGGCGCAGGGTACTTACAAAACTCGCACATGGGTTGGTCTGTGTATTTTCGTGAGTTTATGTTTCATTCATTACTTGCCGATGAAGGCTACATAGTGATGGATATGGATTACCGCGCTTCTAAAGGTTACGGTCGCGATTGGCGTACTGCCATTTATCGTCAAATGGGCACACCTGAAACGCAAGATTTGGCAGATGGCGTAAAATGGATGGCGCAAAACGCCAATGTTGATACCAACGCAGTAGGTACATACGGTGGCTCATACGGCGGGTTTATGACCTTTATGGCACTATTTACTGCACCTGAGCTGTTTCAATCGGGGGCAGCACTTCGTCCAGTAACCGATTGGGCACATTACAACACCGCTTACACGGCTAATATTTTAAACCACCCTGATGTAGACCCTATTGCGTATGAGCGCAGCTCACCAATTTACTTCGCTGAGGGGTTAAACAAGCGCTTATTAATTAACGCGCCTATGGTTGACGATAATGTGTTTTTCCAAGACTCAGTTCGTTTAGTACAGCGATTAATTGAACTTGAGAAACAAAACTTTGAAACGGCTATTTTCCCAGTTGAACCGCATGGCTTTGTGCAGCCATCAAGCTGGTTAGATGAATACCGCCGTATCTATAAGTTATTTAAAGAAACCCTGTAAATAGCTTATAAAACGTATAAAAACGCCACTTAATTAAGTGGCGTTTTATTTTTTACGTAGCTAGTTAACAATGGGAAGGCAAGCAATGTGCCGCCAACAGCGCCAATTAAATGTGCATCAATAGCAACGGTTGAATCAATTAATTGACCTATAGTGGCATCGGGGCCGTTTACTTGCTCCATTATTATTTTTATCCACACGCCTATAAATAACAAATAACCCGATTTAAGCGACAGGGTAATGTCTTTCACCGCTCCCCAAATAATGACACCATGCAATAGGGCACTTAACCCCGTATATATAGATATAGCTGGGCAGAACCATAATACGCCTAGCCCACACCAAAGGGCTAAAAAACACACATTAAAGGCATAACGCCCAGGCGATGTGTACTCACCATGAAGTAACCAAATTAAAAATACACCTAATGCGTTTAACCCTAAGTGAACCCAATTAGCATGTACAAATTGGCTGGTAAACACCCGCCAAACTTCGCCGTTTTCAATGAGCGCTCGGTTAAATTCAAGTAAATTATTTAAATCAAATGCAGCAAAAATAATACTAAAAAGCATCAAAAATAATGGTGAAAGTAAATAACGAGGTTGAAGCGGTAAATTAAGCATTTTATTGTATTTTTTTAGTCAAAATTTTTGCATATTGTGCCCGTTTAACTTTAAGATGCCAAATACAACTACGTAATTAAGTGTTTTTAGTATTTTTATGCATTTTAAACTTAAGTCATTATTTACTATTGGTTTGTTTGCAGTAACGCTGCCAACAATAGCCAAACAACCTACCAAAGTAGAAATTCGCGAGCCAGAAGCCACCACCTCAATTGTACAAAAGCAATTAGTCACAGGTGAGCAATACATGGTTGCCGCAGCCAACCCTTATGCCTCGCAAGCAGGGCAGCAAATTCTAGCCAAAGGCGGTAGCGCAGTCGATGCGGCAATTGCAACGCAATTAGTTCTGACCTTAGTTGAGCCACAGTCGTCGGGCATTGGTGGTGGTACATTTATGATGTACTACAACAAAGCCGATAACACTCTCACAAGCTTTGATGGCCGTGAAACCGCACCGCAAAATGCAGACGAAAACCTGTTTTTAGATAAACACGGTAAAGCCGTTAAATGGATTGAGGCGGTTGTTGGCGGTCGCTCTGTAGGTGTGCCAGGTATTTTGCACGCCTTTGCAAACGCGCATCAACAATACGGTAAGCTTGCTTGGAGCGAGTTATTTAAACCCGCTATTAAACTGGCCGAGCAGGGTTTTGAGGTGTCGCCACGTTTACACGGGTTATTGTCTCGCCAATTAAACCCAGGTGTAATGAGCATGCCGGTGATTAACGAGTACTTTTACCCTAATGGGAAGTTAATTAAAGCCGGTACTATTAAAAAAAATCAGCCTTTAGCAAATTTATACAAAGACATTGCTAAACGAGGCATTGATGCATTTTATAAAGGCGATAACGCTAAACAAATGGTAAACGCAGTGCAAAATTCAAAAATTGCACCGGGTACATTAAGCGAATCAGACCTGGCTAATTATAAAAGCAAGCAACGCGATGCTGTGTGTATTAAATACCGTGCTTATAATGTGTGCTCTATGGCCCCACCTAGTAGCGGAGGTGTAGCGGTATTACAAATTTTAGGCTTACTTGAACACAAAGACATAAGTGCGCTTAAGCCTAATAGCGAAGAGGCAATTCATTACTTTAGCCAAGCCTCACGCATAGCATTTGCCGATCGTAATATGTACATGGGCGACCCTGATTTTACGCAAGTGCCTACCAAAGAGCTGTTAAATAAAAAGTACATTGCATCACGCGCCAAGCTTATTACTGAGCAAGACACAAAAGCAGTAGCAGGTAACCCCGTAGGCTATTTAAGCTACGCAAAAGATGATTCTTTTGAGTTGCCATCAACTTCTCACGTATCCATTGTAGATAGCTTTGGTAATGCCGTATCTATGACCAGCTCAATTGAAATGGCGTTTGGCTCAACGGTGATGGTTAATGGCTTTATTTTAAATAACCAATTAACCGATTTTGCGCTTTCGCCACGTATTGACGGCAAATTAGTAGCTAACCGCGTTGAAGCGGGAAAACGCCCACGCAGCTCTATGTCGCCGGTAATGGTGTTTAACAACGACGGCAGCTTACGTTTAGTGGTTGGCTCGCCAGGCGGCAGCCGTATCATTGATTATGTGGCGCAAGTGGTTATTGGTGTACTGGATTGGAACTTATCGGCCCAAGAGGCGATTAACCTGCCAAGAACCACCAACCGTAACGATTACACTAGCCTTGAAAAAGGCACCGCGCTTGAAGCCATAGCACCGCAATTAACTAAACGCGGCCATAATGTGCGTGTACTTGATTTAAACTCTGGTTTACATGCGGTAGAGGTCAAAGATAATAAATTGTATGGCGGTGCCGACCCGCGTCGCGAAGGGGTTGCTTTGTCGGATTTAACTGACAAAAACGCCACTATCAAATTTTAATTTATGTATAATAGCCATGCAGGCAGTGATGCCTGCATGTGTTTTCTCTCAATGGTCTGACAAGCTGAATTGTCATTGCAATTTAACCTTTTACAATGATAATGGCAGATCATAACTTAAGACTCCGTTAAAGCCTGGAAATATGACAACTAATACTGATCCTAACTACCTTTATATTCCTTACTCTGGCCCTGGCCTAATTGAAACCCCGCTTTTAAACAAAGGCAGTGCGTTTAGTAAAAAAGAACGCGAAAACTTTAACCTTGCCGGTTTGCTTCCGCCACGTTTTGAAACAATTGAAGAACAGGTTGAGCGTTGTTATCAGCAGTATTCAAGCTTTAACGATAACTTAAACAAGCATATTTACTTACGTGCCATTCAAGATAACAACGAAACGCTATACTATCGTTTAGTGCGTGATCACCTTGAAGAAATGATGCCAATTATTTACACGCCAACCGTTGGCGATGCGTGTGAAAAATTCTCAGATATTTACCGCAGTGCACGTGGCTTATTTATCTCGTACGAAGATCGCTATCAAATTGACGATATCCTGCGCAACGCTACCAAAGGCAAAGTAAAAGTAATAGTGGTTACCGATGGTGAACGTATTTTAGGCCTAGGCGATCAGGGTATTGGTGGCATGGGTATTCCTATTGGTAAATTATCACTTTACACAGCGTGTGGTGGTATTAGCCCAGCGTACACATTACCTGTAATGCTTGATGTAGGTACTAACAACGAAAAGCTTCTTAACGACCCTATGTACATGGGCGCACGTCATAAGCGTATAGCGCAAGATGAGTACGATGAGTTTTTAGACTTATTTATTAAAGCAGTTAAACGTCGCTGGCCAAATGTATTACTGCAATTTGAAGATTTTGCACAGCCAAACGCTATGCCGTTACTTAAACGCTACCGTAACGAAATTTGTAGCTTTAACGATGACATTCAAGGTACAGCAGCGGTAACGGTAGGCTCTTTATTAGCTGCGTGTCGTGTTAAAGGCTCAACCCTTAGCGAGCAAAAAGTAGTATTTGTTGGTGCAGGCTCAGCCGGGTGTGGTATTGCTGAACAAATTATTAGCCAAATGGTATTTGAAGGCATTAGCGAAGCGCAAGCGCGCAGCCAAGTATTTATGGTTGACCGTTTTGGCCTACTAACAGAAGGCATGGAAGGCTTACGCGACTTCCAACAAGCACTAGCACAACCAAAAGCGGCTTTAAGTGATTGGACTTACAGCGGCGAATACGCTTCATTATTAGATGTAATGCACTGTGCAGCACCTGATATTTTAATTGGTGTATCGGGGCAACCGGGCTTATTTACTGAGCAAGTTATCCGCGCTATGCACTCAGGCTGTGAGCAACCGATTATATTCCCATTAAGTAACCCATCTAAGCAGGTTGAAGCACACCCAGCCGATGTTATTAAATGGACTGAAGGTAAAGCACTTGTAGCAACGGGTAGTCCTTTTGAGCCAGTAGAATTTAATGGTGAAGAGTTCCCAATTCCACAATGTAATAATAGTTATATTTTCCCAGGTATTGGTCTGGGTGTAATTGCAGCAAAGGCAACACGCATTACTGATGCAATGCTGAGTATGTCCAGTGAAATGCTTGCTGAGTCATCACCTCGTGCAAACACTGGCAAAGGCAGCTTATTACCTGCACTTACCGAAATTGAAACATTAAGTAAGCGTATTGCATTTGCAGTAGCTAAAAAAGCAATCGAAGAGGGCGTAGCGCTAGAGATTAGCGATGATGCACTGTGGGCTGCTATTAACAAAAATTACTGGTTACCTAAATACCGTAACTACAAACGTTGTAGCATTTAATTACGCTGAGTCACGTAAAGTAAATAAGGCTGTACACTGTGTTACAGCCCGTTATAAAAAACAGGCAATTGCCTGTTTTTTTGTGCTTGTTCATTTATTGTTAACCACGTAGGCTCTTTAATAGAGACAACGAAATACAATGGATAATGCAATGAAAACACACATTCTTATATTAAGTAGCGCAATTGCCTTAAGTACCTTAAGCCTTGCTGCGCATGCAAACTCAACGCCTAACGCTCCCCATATTTATGTTAAAGGTGAAGCAACCGTTACCACTATGCCTGATTACGTACAATT
The DNA here is from genome assembly GCF_001401855.1 of Pseudoalteromonas sp. P1-7a. Taxonomy (NCBI): domain Bacteria; kingdom Pseudomonadati; phylum Pseudomonadota; class Gammaproteobacteria; order Alteromonadales; family Pseudoalteromonadaceae; genus Pseudoalteromonas; species Pseudoalteromonas sp. P1-7a. The sequence goes on from NZ_LKDU01000031.1 coordinate 34,151, forward strand.
AAGCGTAGGCATTGTAGAAATAAATAAAGACCTAATTGATGCTAAAAACAAAGCCGATAAAACCATGGCCAAAGCAATTAAATTAGTAAAAGAGCTGGGTATTAAAGACGCTAATATTAATGCAGGGCATATTTCTATAAATCGTGAAAGCCAATATAACCGCACATCGGGTAATCAAGAGTTTAAAGGCTTTAGGGTATCACGCACGTTAAGCGTTAAACTCTCTGAAATCGAAAAATACCCTCAGTTGTTACAAAACTTAGTAAATAATGGCATTAACCAAATAAACCAAACTCAGTTTTTAGCGAGTAATTATGAGGAGCTACACAAACAAGCGCAAAAGCTGGCCATTAAAGATGCCCGTAAAGCCGCCAAAGAATTAAGTACAGATTATGGTGTTGAACTAAAAGGGCTGTATACGGCGTCACTTAGCCCAATGAACGTACCTGCGCAGCCTTATACCCGTGCAGAAAAAACCATGATGGTGGCAGATAGTGCACCAGGGAATTTTGTTCCTGATGCGTATCATGCTGGAGAAATTAAAATAACTGCGTCAAGCTATGCGGTTTATATTATTGACTAGTCTGTTGGTTTGTAAAACGAGCCACTAGTTTTTCCCCTTGAGGCTTGCTAATACGGGCTATAGCATTGAGCATGTTGGTAATTTCTTGTCTATCATATTCGTTACTCACATGCTCATTTATGTCATCGACTATGGCGATTAAGTAATTAAATAGGCTATTTCGTGCATCTTCATCTTTATGCGCCACAAACAATATATTTTTAAAAGCTTCTAAAACGTTCGTCATCACATACGCATCCGCTTTTGCGTAATTGCGCAGTGGCGTAAAGTTATCGTGTAACAACTCATCAAAACTGGTTTCGTGTATAAAGAGCAAAGGGGCATTGTCACTGTGTTTAAACGAATAGTTTATATCGTTAAGCGACAGCCGCTCAATTAATAAAATACTTAGCATATCTATCGATTTAACCGCTGTACCGGGATCGTTTATACCTGGGCTCATCGCTTTTACGGCAATTTCTGAAATTTGCGTTAAACCATAACGGTAATGATCGCTAATGTACTCTTCTATATAAAAAATAAAGCAATCTAAAATTTTAGCTATTAGCTCATCGTTATTAGAAATGTCTTTGTCACATTTTAAAAAAGGATAGCCTTTAACGGTAAAATAGCCCTGGTTTACCGAGATATACACCCGAATGTTTTCCTCGGCTAATATGGCGCATAATTTATCTGTGTGTACGCCTTTGTAATACCCTTCGGTCGTACTATTAACTGAGTGCCACTGTGTAAAATCAGGAAAGTCAGTGAATGGCTTTTCTGATTGCCTATCAACAATGGCTTTAATTTCGCGTTTTGTTTGGCTAAATAAACCATTAAGTACATTATCTACTTGAATAGCTTTAGATATTGAATGAATAAAAAATACAAACAAACCAAGCGACACTAAGCCAAACACCAAAGACAGCAACACCCCAAGCGATGGAATAGCCGTGTCGCCGCCTTCGAGCTTATTAATATTAATGAGCATAATAATTGAGTAAATTATGCTACCTAAATAAAAGCCCAATACCATTTGATGCGATTTTCGGGTAATAAGCCCAGGTACAACTCGTGGTGATAAACTGGCACTGGCCGAATTTAATACCACCATCACCATAGAAAAACTAAATACGGTAAGCGAAATAATACTACCCGCTAAGGTGCTTAAAATTGTACGGGCATTTTCTGTGCTATCTACTAACATCACAGATATAAACGATTTAAGCTGCTCTACAGGTGCAATATATTCTAGCGACATGGTTAAAACAGCAAAAAGTAAAAAACCAACCGAGAGTACAGAAGGATAAAAGCCAATGCTATTGATCATTTCACGGTAGCGGTCGGCTACTTTGCGTGGGACAAACATAAATTCCTTTAATTGCATTATTAAGTTCAACTAATACACACTTTAGCATACTTACCAAGTAAACTTATGATTGTGCAAAACTATGTTATTATTGCCAAAAATAAAAACAGGACAATACCGTGATAATCTCAACGTATGCTGCGCTTTTAGCGTTTTATTATATTTACTTAAGTTTTAATGTGATCAAAGTGCGCCGCAGTGAGCAAGTGTCGCTAGGCGATAACGGCAACACTAAATTACAACGTGCTGTGCGTGCTCACGCCAACTTTATGGAATACGTACCATTTGCGATTATTTTGCTTTTTTTAGCCGAATACCAGGGCCTTGCCAGCCATTATTGTAATATTTTAGGTGGCGCATTATTGATAGGGCGCGTGTTTCACAATTTAGGCATAGTTGAAAAGAACCTTAAATACCGCCAAATTGGGACCATTGCCACCTTTTTAGTAATGGTTATTAGTGCCTTTATATTACTTGTAACACGAAATAGTTAAGTAATAGCCTTATGAGTAAACTATTTATAATTGGACTTCCTCGTACAGGCACCACGAGTGTATGCCACGCTTTTTTAGAGTTTGGCATTGCCACTGCGCACACCGCGTACACCGCGTATTGTTTTGAAAATGCCACAGCTATAGCCGATACCCCTGTATTTAATGACTACAAAGCATTAGATAACCATTACCCCGGCGCTAAATTTATCTATTTAGTCCGCGAAAAAACAGCTTGGATCCCCTCAATTAGGCAATTATTGAAGCGTATGTACACTAATTTAACGCGCCCAGATGGCGGGTTTAATATTCATATTAAACGTTGTTACTTAACGACCTTTAATGACTTAACCATTGATAACATTAACAATGATGATTATTTATCAACGTGTTACGACACCCATTTAACACAGGCGCGGGAGTATTTTAAGCACCGTAATAACGATTATTTAGAAATTGATATAGCTAATCCACAAAGTTTTGCTCAGCTCACTGCGTTTTTGGCTATTAAAACCGAGCGCACCGACTTTGAAAAAATGAATAGTGGCGGCAAAGTGACCGCCTGGAACGATATAAAACACCCTTTAAAAATTGACTCAACAGCAAAAGGGCGCATAGATAAGCATTTACCTTATTTGCGATAATTTTGCGCTAGGCTGCAAGATTTTTACTGGCAAATACGCTAAAATCCTCGCATAATTTTTTAAGTAGTACAAAAAATGTTTGAATTGAAATACAACACCCCATTTGAATGGACCGAAGCGGTTTTAGCCGACTTTAATACATTTTTACAAGATCACGCCGCTGCTGAAAAAAAGGCATCGGGCATGGCTATTTCTATGCTGTCTCATTACCCAGACAAACGTAAATTGGTAAAAGCCATGACCGATTTAGCGCTAGAAGAATTAATCCATTTTAAACAAGTGCTTAAACTGCTTATAGAACGCGATACAAACTTAGGCGATGACAAAAAAGATCCGTACATCAAACAAATACGTGCTTTATTTAGACATGGCCGCGATGGATTTTTAATGGATAGATTATTGGTTGGCGGCGTAATAGAAGCCCGTGGCCACGAGCGTTTTTCGTTAGTTGCTCAAGCATTACCAGAGGGTAAAGAAAAAGACTTTTATGTAGCCATAGCTAAATCAGAAGAGAAACATAAAAACTTATTTGTAGAGTTAGCGTACGAATACTTTGATAAAGAAGAAGTTGACGTTCGTTTAGAAGAGCTACTAGTAGCAGAAGCTGAAATTTGTAAAAGCATTCCTTTTACAGCTGCACTGCATTAAGAACAAATAGGGCACTTTTTTGTGCATAAATTGGGGTATGGTTTTTACTATGCCCTTGTTTAAAGGACATAGTTATTAGGACTTAAAATACTTTTTATTTTTAATTCTTTATTTGAGTATGCGCCTTTAAAATTAAAGCAGCTCAGCTTTGTTGTGTACCATACCAATAAACTTTGCTGTAAACCTTTCATTTGTTCACGCCTTTATTTCACATTACCAAATAACACAAAGTTATTGCACCCGATTTGTTTAACTATGGTGTATCAAATACTTCAAAAATACTGATGTACCTTAATGCCCAGTGCAAAAAAATAATGACAGGTGAGTTTAAAAACTTAGAACATGAACCCCAGATTTTATGATGTTACACACTTAAATTAGTTCAATTATTAGCAAACGTAAGACCTACTAGGACCGAAAAAGCACGGCACTGAGTAATGGATGAAAAACTAGTACGAGTAACTTCGTTAATGGGTGAATTTTTGGCTGATAAAAAGTTTCAAAACACCTTAGTTTTAAAGGCCTAGTTAACCATTTTGGCTAACACGTACATAAAACCATGCCGTTAGAGCTGTATTAATTTTTATATTATTAGGTTACTCAAACCGCTTTTTTGTTTTCATCTATTTTTTAGTATTAAACCATTAAAGAATAAATCGCTTTTAATTGATTAATATTTATACGTTATAAGTGTGCGTATACGCTTTATGTTAGGGTGATTACACATAGAAAACCACAAAGAGCTCAATTTAACATAATGCATGTAGGTATATAAAAACCCCTTTATTCGCTAGGTCTACAAACAACGTTATTGCGTTAAATATAAGGCGAGGGTAACTGTATACTCGCGACTTATATTAGTAATACCAAAAGCCTAAGACGATATTATTGTATTTATAAACAATTAGTTAGATACATATTGCTGTAATAATGTACTGCTAATTTTTACCCTCATTTAATTGAGGATAAAACAATGAAGACAATAATACAGAAATCAATAGTACTTACAGGGTTATGTTTTGCGCACAGTGCAAGTGCAGACAACTGTTTACAAGGTTGCCCAACAGGTTTAGATAATGGCAATACAATTGAGCGAAGTATTTATAGTTTACTGTTGCAAATTCAATCTCGAATGACAGGCACGCCCTTAAACCCGATGATTACACCGATGCATATGCAACAATAAATACCGATAGAGGCCATAAAGTTCCATTAGTATCTTTTAGCAAAACGGCTGAATGGAAAGTAACAAACTTACTTTCTAATATTACGCCGCAATCATCCGCATTAAATCAAGGGCCATGGGTTAGGCTTGAATCTGCAGTGCAAAATCACGTAGGAAATGGAAATGATTTATATGTAGTAACAGGTCCATTATACAAATATTATTTTGCAGAGTTACCACAAGCTAACGAAGCGCATACCATTCCAAGTGGCTATTTTAAAATTGTTATGCAGCAAAATGGTAGCACAATTAAAGCATCGGCATTTATTATGGAGCAAACAGCAAGTCGCAGTGATAACTTTTGAAATACCGAAGTAAGTATTGATGAAGTTGAATCGCGCTCTGATATAAATGTAATGCCAAACTTATCTTATAACAGTGCACATACAATTGAATCATCAGTGTATGGTTTAAGGTCTGAGCTAGGTTGTAACTGAGTCATATTATTTTTGATTAAAGCCTTAGGTTTTGAAAAACTTAAATCTAAGGCTTTATACTAAACCTGATATGAAGCGCTATAAATTCTTGTAGAAGTAAGTTAAACGAGGGTTACAAAATTTGAGTCTGTTTAAATAAAGGCAATTAGTTTTTATAAAGGGAGTTTAGATGGAATTTGTAATTGCTAGGCTTTATAAGATTAAAAGGCTACATAAATATTATCGAAAATATCGGTGTAAAATGTAGTGCGTAAATAGTGTTAAAAGTTTTTCATAACGTTTTAAATGGCCAACTGAAAGAGCAACTTTTAACGACTACTATTATACAAAACATCATAAATAGGGGTTTAACCACAAATAATAGAAGCTACTTACTTTGGTTATGTAATAATTTATCTTATTTAACATAATATAAATTATAGGTAGTTATGTATATTATAATAAGGAGTGTGTAATACACTCCTGCTATGTCCAATACTAGACGGTATCGGACATTAGGTTTGTTTTTAGCAAACTATGCTTTTTAGTTTATTCCTGATCATTACGCTTTTATTATTCATTACACTCAGCACTTTACTGACTGTATTTCTCACAAAGTACTTTAAGCGTTGGTTACTTTAAAGTTTTAAACACATAGGCTTTTAGATTGTAATTTTCATCAACGTTCATTCATCACAGTACTTTTTAAACACGTTTTAAAATGCCTAAATTTATACAAAGTTTGTTCGTATTTAAAAAAGCCAGTTAGGTTTCCTTTTTGAAAATAAAAACTCATTCAGCCAGCTTTACCGTAGGTTTTAAAAAGTTGCCTAAAACAACCTAGGCTAATCCATACTTAAAATACGTTCTGCGGTGTATTCATTAGTAATTAAACCGCTGATCATATTTGATCTAACTGCACCAAGTATCGCAAGTACTTTATCTTCACCGGCAGCTATGGCATAAATTTGTTTATTACCTTCAATTTTTAATGGCGTACTGGCAACGCGTTGGTTTACAGTGCAATCAATTAATTGGCCGCGTTTGTCGTAAACCCAGCTGATCATTTCGCCAACAGCTCCTAAATTTTGTAGCTCTTTTAGTTCTTGCTCATCTACAAAGCCATCGATATGTAATGGCGATTTTTCGCCTAAGCTACCTACACCAACAAAAGTCACATCGGCTTGAGTGGCCAATTTTAAGTTACTGGTAATATTATGCTGTGAATGCAATTGCTGTTTCTCTTCAACACTTCTTGGTAATACAGGAAGCGGCATTGGGTAATGCTTTGCATTTATATGCTCGGCCATTCTAACAACCACATCATAAGGTGAAGCCGACCCATCAAGTGCCATATTACCAAGCATAGCCACTACTTTGTGTTGGCTACAATCTAGCGTTGGCAGTTCATCAACACATGCACGTAATACGCGCCCAGTACCCATAGCTAAAATTTTCGGTGTTTCCGATTTTAAATGGCGCTGTATCTCAGCTGCGCCGGCTTGCGCTAAACCCACTGTTGAGTTTGGATCTGAGCCATCGCTAGGCACTACTTCACAAGAGTCTAAGCCAAAACGGCTTTTAATTTTTTCTGCTAAATCCATACATTTAGCAATAGGATGATCGAGCCTTACTTTAATAAGCCCTTGGCTTACAGATAATGCCACCATACGTTGAGCTGATTGACGAGATACATTGAGCTTTTTGGCAATTTCGTCTTGTGTTTTACCCGCAACATAATAGAGCCACCCTGCTCTAGCTGCATCATCGAGCTTACGTATTTCTGTATTTGATAGCTTTGCCACATAAACCTCTTATTTTGATAAGCCGCTTAGTTTTAGCGATAAATCATTTTATAATATTTGCAAATATATCATTCATTTATAAAATGCCGAAGTGTCACATTAATTTAATAACCAATACTTTAGTTAAAATTGCTATTTCTAAAGTATTGGTTTAAAACAGCGGATTAAACTGTTGGGTTTTTAATCGTTAACCCATTTTTATCAAATCTATGTACCTTGTGCTCAGGCGCACTTAAATAAATTGTGTCGCCATATTTTAGTGGACAATCGCCGTCTGCTTTTACTGTAACCGTACTGCCATCGTTAATAGTTACATGTAAAAAGCTTTCAGAACCTAAATGCTCGATTACGCCTACAGTACCTTGCCAAGTACCTGTCTCAGATGAAATTTCAAAGTGCTCAGGACGCACACCTAAACTGTGCGTTTGTGCATGGCTATCGTTATTTACTTCAATAAAGTTCATTTTTGGTGAACCAATAAAGCCTGCCACAAATTTATTTACCGGGTGCTGATACAGCTCAAGTGGCGTACCAACTTGCTCAATAATGCCACCATTAAATACGGCAATTCTGTCTGCCATTGTCATTGCTTCAACTTGGTCATGGGTTACATAAATCATTGTTGTAGCTAAGCTTTTGTGTAGCTCTGAAATTTCTAAGCGCATATTTACACGCAACGATGCATCTAAATTTGAAAGCGGTTCGTCAAACAAAAATGCCGACGGTTGCCTTACTATTGCGCGCCCTATTGCTACACGTTGGCGCTGCCCGCCCGATAATTGCCCTGGTTTACGGTCTAAGTAATCAGTTAAATTGAGTATTTTAGCGGCATTTGCTATTTTACTTTCAATTTCAGCAGGGCTTACTTTTGCACGTTTTAGTGGAAACGCAATGTTATTGCGTACACTCATGTGCGGGTACAAAGCGTACGACTGAAATACCATAGCTAAACCACGTTTTGCCGGTGGCGTCTGTGTTGCATCTTGGCCATCAATCTCAATTGTGCCGCTGGTTGTATCTTCCAATCCGGCAATCATACGTAGTAATGTTGATTTACCACAGCCCGATGGCCCTACAAATACAATAAATTCACCGTCTTTTATCTCTAAATCAAGCGGTTTGATTACGTTTACTTCATCAAAACTTTTAGTTACTTTTTTTAGTGTGATGCTGCCCATGTGTGTTCTCCTACTTTACTGCGCCAAAGCTTAAGCCGCGCACTAATTGTTTTTGACTAAACCAACCAAGAATTAATATTGGCACAATGGCCATGGCAGAAGCTGCCGACAACTTGGCGTAAAATAACCCTTCTGGGCTTGAGTAACTGGCAATAAATGCCGTTAGTGGTGCGGCATTCGCAGCGGTTAAAATGAGTGTCCAAAATGCTTCGTTCCATGCCAAAATTACGTTTAACAGTAATGTTGAGGCTATGCCAGGTAATGCGATTGGCAGTAATACATGAAATATTTCTTCGCCAATAGTTGCGCCATCCATTCGTGACGCTTCTAAAATTTCACCCGGAATTTCTCTAAAGTAGGTGTATAACATCCATACCATAATTGGTAAGTTTATTAAGGTCATAACAATAACTAAGCCCAGTTTTGTATCTAACAAAGCAAAGTCTCTAAAGAGTAAATAAATAGGAATTAACACCCCTACCGGCGGGAGCATTTTTGTAGAAAGCATCCACATAAGTAGGTTTTTAGTTTTTTTCGTTTGTACAAACGCCATTGACCACGCGGCTGGTACCGCTATTAATAAGCCCAATAAACTTGAGCCGAGTGATATAACCACAGAGTTCCAAAAGTGGTCAAAATACGGCGAGCGGGCTAACACATCTTGGTAGTTTTCCAGTGTCCAATCAAAAGCAAATAACGCTGGTGTGGCTGATATTGCTTCTGCTTCGGTTTTAAAACTGGTGATTAATGTCCATAAAATTGGGAAAAATATCATCCCACTGATGGACCATGCTGCCAGGGTATAAATTAGTTTTGATTTTTTATTTGCTGCACTAGCCATGATTAACCCTCTAAGTTTTTACCAATAAGGCGCATTAAAAATATGGCTACAATATTGGCAATAATTACTGCAACTATGCCCCCTGCTGAGCCCCCGCCTACATCAAATTGTAATAACGATTGGGTGTAAATTAAGTAGGTAATGTTGGTTGATGCATACCCAGGGCCGCCACTGGTTGTCACTAAAATTTCTGCAAAAATAGACAGTAAAAATATAGTTTCAATTAAAATAACAGCGGTAACAGCGCGTGATAAATGCGGTAGCACTATGTAAAAAAACTTACTAAAAGGCCCGGCACCATCTAAATCGGCAGCTTCGAGTTGTTCGCGGTCAAGCGATTGAATTGCCGTCAGTAATATCAACGCAGCAAACGGTAACCACTGCCAAGAAACAATAATAATGATTGAAAACAACGGCATTTGTGCAAAAAAGTCGATTGGCTCAAACCCAAGCCATATTGCAAAATGTGCAAATAATCCATTCACCGGGTTCATAAACATGTTTTTCCACACCAAAGCCGATACGGTTGGCATAACAAAAAATGGGGCGAGAACCATAATACGAACATAGTTTCGCCCCCATATTGCTTGGTCGAGGAGAACAGCTAAACCAATACCACCACAAATAGTGATAGCTAATACACCCGTTACTAAATAAAGGGTATTAAAAAAGGATTCAACAAATGCAGGATCTGTTAAAAAAAACTCGTAGTTTAAAAAGCCTACAAATTCGCGTTCACCAGGAATAAGTAAGTTGTAATCTACAAATGAGAAATAGAGTGTCATGCACAGCGGCACTATCATCCATCCTAGTAATAAAATTACACTAGGAAATAGCATTATGCGTGCAAGCGTACGAGACTGTGTAGTTGCCATATCAGTGACCTTCAAAAAGTCAGCATTAACCTTAGTAACAACGACAAACGGCTACTAGATAACATGCTAATGCTGACGAAAAATACGAGGTAAGCATTTAACTTACCCGCCTACTTATTTATTTTGGGTAGCGCGCTTTACGCATAGTGCGCTCAACCAGGCGTTGTGATGTGCTTAACGCTTGCTCAACAGTCATTTGCCCAGTAAGTGCAGCAGAAAACTGTTGCCCAACAGCCGTGCCAATGCCTTGAAATTCAGGAATAGCTACAAACTGAATGCCAACATAAGGTACGGGTTTTACAGTAGGATTTTTCGGGTCGGCCGAATTAATAGAATCAAGCGTTATTTGTGCAAACGGTGCTGCATTCATGTATTGCTCGTTTTCATAAAGTGATGCGCGAGTACCTGGTGGTACCTTTGCCCAGCCTTTGTTATCGGCAACTAATTGGCTGTATTCTTTTGATGTAGCCCAGCTAATAAATTTCATTGCAGCATCAGATTTTTTACTGCTTGAAGGAATTGCAAGTGTCCATGACCATAGCCAATTACCACGTTTACCAAGGCCATTATCAGGTGCAAGTGCAAAGCCTACTTTATCAGCTACTTCAGAATCTTTTTTATTGGTTACAAATGCGCCAGCAACCGTTGCATCAATCCAAATACCACATTTACCCGTTTGAAATAACGCTAGGTTTTCGTTAAAGCCATTCGCTGACGAACCCGCAGGACCAGACTCTTTCATAACATCTACATAGTACTGGAGTGTAGCCTTCCACTCTGGGGTGTTAAATTGTGGTTTCCAATTTTCATCAAACCAACGAGCGCCAAACGAATTTGCCATTGAAGTAATTAAAGCCACATTTTCGCCCCAACCTGCCTTACCACGTAAACAAAGGCCATAAACACCTTCATCTTTATTGGTCATTGCTTTTGCAGCTTTTTGAATAAAGCTCCACGTAGGCGCGTTTGGCATTTCTAAACCGGCTTTTTCCATTAGATCTGTACGGTACATAACCATAGAGCTTTCGCCATAAAATGGGGCCGCGTATAATTTGTTATCTATCGTTAAACCACTGCGAATAGCAGGTAGTAAGTCATCAACGTCGTAATTTTCACCTAGGTTATCAAGCTCAGTTAGCCAGTTTTGTTTACCCCAAATTGGCACTTCATAGGTGCCAATAGTCATTACGTCGTATTGGCCGCCTTTTGTGGCAACATCGGTTGTTACACGTTGACGTAAAATATTTTCTTCAAGTGTTACCCATTTTAATGAAATATCTGGGTTTTGTTCTTCAAAATGATTGCTTAGCTCTTTCATGGTGATCATGTCACCATTGTTAACAGTGGCAATGGTTATGGTTTCTTTAGCGGCTACGTTAATAGCCATAACTGAACACACGAGCATTAATAATTTAGTTTTCATCGGGTTAACCCTCATAAATATGTTAAATGACGCTTAAAAAATAACTGTAAAGCGCCTTAGTAAATAAAGCGGTGAGTAATTTCAACGTATTTACAACGCTGAAATTACCTTTAAACCAAACAGTAAGTTAGTAAGCTATTTAAAATTTAACTGAGATTTCTGAGGTGAAACCGTCAAAACCACGGCCAATTTGACCACCTGAGTTTGCGCCTTCTTCTTGGTTTACATACTCAACTTTTAATAGTGTTGAATCAGTAAACCAGTAACCTGCGGCTACTTGTAAGCGCTCAACGGTGTTATCGTTTTGGCTGATTAAATCGGAAGTGTTTTCTGACTCTGCATAGCGCGCGGCTACGTAAAGTTTTTCAGGAATAATGTATTGCTGCGCTTCAACTGCGTAATATTCTACTGAGCTCTCGCCTTTAATTACGCTGTTTGAATCAAATGAGGTGCCGCTTTCGTCTGCAACGCCATTTGTGCCAAAGTAGGTAATACCTGCCACTGCGTTACCTGCAGAGTCTGCAAAGGTGTAATCATCAGACGATTTACCTAGCATTAATATGATGCTGGTTTGATCTGATGGCTGATACGCTAAATTTAGTTGAATGATAGACTGATCAAGGCCTGGCATAACACCTACGTGAGTATCACGTTCGCTTGAAGGAGAAGCCGAAAAGTTATAGTTTTCACCATCACCAAAACGGTAATTTGTTGTAGTAAGTCCATCTAAGCTTGCTACGCCATTTTCAAAACGAAGCTGGTCGCCTTGGTTAGCTTGTAAGTAATTTAAACCAACTTTAAAGCCACCTTCAAACTCTAACGTACCTTGTAAGCGGTAGTTAAAGCCTCTATCTTCTTGGAATGCCTCACCAAAACTTGATGTTGTAATATGACCCGCCACGTTGTAAGAACGAAGCACACCACTGTCAAATGTTTCTGTGTAGCTTAATTGTGCACCGTTTTCTGCGGTTGCGTAGTCGTTAATGCCGTTACCAATTAAGGCATTACCTTGGTTATCAGCGCCATCTTGAAAACCTTTAAACTGAAATGGAGAAGCACCAATATTACCTAAACGAAGCGTTAAATTTTCGTTTTCGTTTGGTGTGCCGTATAAGCCAAGTAAATCGAATTCAATACCTGCAAAGTCATTATGAAACGAAAAATCACGGTCGCCGCCACCAAAATCGTTTGGCTCTTCGGCTATATCAATGTCGGCAGTAATGTATTCATTGATATGAAACTTAAGCATTAAGTTAGCTCTTATACGCCCAAAACCTGATGATTGCTCTTCATCTTCAGGACGAAATGAACCGTCTTTAGCTTGAATAGACTGAAAGTTTTGCATTGCTAGAAAGTTAACGTCAAGGCGGTCAAAGTAATCTGACATATCTGCTTGTGCTGGCGCCGCCAACGCTGCTGCTACTAACGTTAGCGCAAATTTAGCTTTCTTATTATTTAACATAATGAACTCTCTATTTAGTGTGTTGTGTATTTTCAGTGTGCAGCTAAAGCAAATGAGCATTTTACTAAAATGTGTTTTTAAACTTCTCAATGAGCATTGGCTCAGCTAGTGAGCATAATCACAAATGAATAATGTAACGTCAACATCTTTTATTACAAAACATTTACATGAAATCTTATTAATTTAAATTTGCATTTATAAACAAGGGGTTAATAGTTTCGAATTTCAAAATAAAATTACTATTTATGACTAAAGTCTTATTTAATATATTCTGTAGAGGAGTATTTAAGCGCGTTATTTAACATTTATACCAATCCGCATAATTAAGTGATCTATTTTGAGGATGGATAAACGTGTTGATGGCAAGGCAAAAAATTCGCTATTTAGTTGTTCTCGGCAATTGCTCCTGCATTGCTCTACCTTCTGCATCCATGCAGTCGTAAATGAGAAT
>NZ_LKDU01000032.1:0-45378 GCF_001401855.1 Pseudoalteromonas sp. P1-7a
TATGTGGGTGATTAGCTCAGTTGGGAGAGCATCGCCCTTACAAGGCGAGGGTCACTGGTTCAAGTCCAGTATCACCCACCACATATAAACACTTCAAAATACCTAAGTTAAAAACTTCCATAAATATCACTCTTGATTTGTCTTTTGCAAAACGATTAATCTATACGCTATAAAATTATATAAAGGTAATTAACTCAGTTATAAGAAAAAGAGAGCATCGCCGCCCTTTACAAATAATGGCGAGGGTCACTGGTTCAAGCCAAGTAATCACCCACCACATATAAACACTTCAAAATACCTAAGCTAAAAACTTCCAAAAATATCACTCTTAGTTTGTTTTTTGCAAAACGATTAATCTGTACCCTATAAAATTATATAAAGGTAATTAACTCAGTTATAAGAAAAAGAGAGCATCGCCACCCTTTACAAATAAAGGCGAGGGTTACCGGTATCAAGCCAAGTAATCACCCACCACATATAAACACTTCTAAAGCATCTAAACTCTTCTGAATAATTATTATAAAAATCCTATTTGGGTAATTAATCCAGTTGTAAAAAAAGAGAGCATCGCCGTCCTTTACAAATAAAGGCGAGTGCCACTGGTTCAAGTCCAATATCACCCACCACGTATAAACACTCCAAAAAAACCTAGATTATTTTAACTATTATTTAGAGCTGCTTTTTACCTATTAATTAAGCAATGGTTTTAAATCGCTAAGGCCAAGATAATATGAAGCCATCTAAACGTATGAAAATAACTTAATCTTCTAATAACCTCGGCTAATAGTTAAATTCCCTTGTAAGCAGCTAAACTGTTGATTATAGTCTGTGATAAATCAAACAACATTCAAGCCAATGCCAACTAAGATCTACGCCAAAGCCAAAATACTGATAGTGGAAGAGCAGCCTCTCGCTCAAAGCTATATGAAACAGTCGCTAGAAAGGCTTGGCTTTCGGCAGTTGTACTTTGCCGATCATGCAATTGCAGCAAAAGAGCAATGTTTGGCGGAGCAATTTGATTTAATTGTATGTTCGTTTAATTTAAGCAAACACCAAGACGGCTACCAACTCTACGAAGAACTCAGAGTTAAACAACTGATAAAAAACTCCACCGCGTTTATTTTTATTTCTGCAGAAACCAGCGGTGCGCTAGTACATAGCGTTTTAGAGCTTCAACCCGACGATTTCTTAGTAAAGCCATTTACAGTACAAGAGTTAAAAACGCGGATTGAGCGTATTTTAAAACGTAAAAATGAGCTACAGAGTATTTATACTTTAATAGATGATGGCAACGACTCTAAAGCTATCAAAGTAATCGATGCCGCTTTAAATAAAAAAAACAATATATATAGTCCTATTCTACTGCGCTTAAAAGGTGATGCGTTGCTTAGGTTAAACCGCAGTGAAGAAGCTAAAGACTTTTTTACCTCGGTGCTAGATATACAAAAATTTGCCTGGGCCAAAGTGGGTTTAGTAGAAGCGTTGATTGCTAACAATGAGCATATACTGGCTCAACGTATGTTAAAAACCATGCTTGAACGTCATGAGACACGTTTAGTTGCTTTAGATTTACTTGGCCGGTTAGAAATAAAATTAAACCAATTTGAGCTAGCACAAGATTTTTTAAGCCAAGCAGTGGATATTGCACCCCGTAATATTCAAAGACAAAAATCGTTAAGCAATGTTTCGTTAGTAAACCATGATTACGAAAAAAGCTATTTAACCCAAAAAGACATAGCCAGCTACGCGCGTCATTCTATTCACGACAGCCCCGATATTTATCTCAATGCTGCCCGTGCCGGTATAGACTTTGCGCTAACAACCGATCAAACAGATCAAATACAACGTATTTCGCGCCAAACTAATAAATATATCAATGATTTAAAAAAGCAGTTTCCTAATAACGCAAATCAATCTCAAATTGATGTACTCAATGCCCGTTTGCACTATTTAAAAGACGAGCACCAAAAAGCAAAGCGTCTTATTGAGCAGCTCGATGATGACGATACGTTAATACGCTCTGTAGATGGGGCGCTTGATAAAGCAAAAGCGTTTCACGAACTGGGTTTTCACCAAAAAGCACAAGCCTTATTCAGCCAAATAATTAGCCACTGTGAACGCCACCCCAATATGAGCGATATGACTTACTTGCGTTACATTCAACAGCAGCAAAGTGAGCGTCGCGATATTAAAATGGGTCCGAAAGAGCTTAACAACCATGCAGTAACGCAGTTTAATAAAGGGCAATTAAATACAGCGTTAGAGGCGTTTACGCAAGCATTTAGAGTAATGCCGCGCAACCCAAGCATTGCTCTTAATTTATTACAGTGTTTATTTGATTCAACAAAACAAAAAGGCGGCACTTTTAACTTAGTTCTTGCCAAAAAGTGTTACGCCCTTTTGAGTAATGCTACCTTGCAACCAGATCAGTCACAGCGATTAGATAAAATTTTGCATATGGCAAAAGAAATGAAACTCGATATACAAAACTTAAGTAAATAAAACCCTAGAGCTTTTTCATTGCAGCGGCATTTACACAGTAGCGCAAACCCGACGGTGCTGGGCCATCAGGAAAAATATGACCTAAGTGTGCATCACACACATTACACACCACTTCAACGCGCTGCATACCATGGCTTAAATCGTTCACATAACCAATTGCATCGACAGTTGCAGGCTGCGTAAATGATGGCCAACCTGTGCCGCTATCAAACTTTTCATCGGCATCAAAAAGTAAATTATCGCAGCAAACACATGCATATTTACCTGGTTCCAATAATGTACAACTTTGAGAGCTATGTGGGCGTTCTGTGCCCTTTTTACGTGTCACATAATATTGCTCATCACTTAGCATTGCCTGCCATTGCGCGTCTGTTTTTACAACCTTTTCGCGTGGCGTAGGGTTGCCATTATTGGCAAAATTTATAACATCATTCCAAGTAAGCATAATAGCCTCCTTCGGTATTAATAAGTGATTAGGGCCTGTTGTTCTTTTAAGGTTAAATTTGCAGCAATCTGTTTGGTATTTAGGCAAGGCAGAGCCTATGCAGTGTAGTTATTCCCCATAATTGGGCGATAACGTAGCATTAATGCCAAACAGGCGCTGCCCAATGGGTTCTTCCTAGGGGCTATTTACTCTTTGTTGCTCAGCTTTTACTTAGCCCACTAGGTTACAAACCTCGCGCCGCGATTAAATAGCCCCTAGCTTGAACAAACTTTAATCCACAAAGTTCAACAGACCCTAACTAAAGCGAATAGTTTGCTTTTCGTGATCTGAAAGTATGCGCTTCATATAGGCGTCTATGTCATTTTTTTGTGCGGGTAAACTTACACTAAATTGTCGCTCGTTATTGCTATGAATAATAAGCTCATCGTTCTTACTTTCTATATGTTCAATGTTGCCAATAACAAGCCATTGCGGGCCAAATTTTTTATCAAAAAAACCTGCCAAACTAAATAACATTAAGTGCTGTGCATCGCGCTGAATAAAATTATCAAGCGTATTGCGCTTTTTAAAGGCGGGTGTCAGCCTGTAACAACACGAACAAAATACAAATAACCATAACCCTATTACGGCAGAAAACCAAATATGATCAGTTAACGATGTAAACAGCACCAAAGCACCTAAAATAATGCCAATACCAAGCACTACAAGGGCAATTTTTTTATTAATGTTATCCATTTGGCTCCCTTTTATTTAGCGTTTTTATCATCTGCTTTTTCGGTAGGCTCTGGCCAATCGTTAAAAAACACCTTTAAATAACGACTCTTTGCCAAGTACCACATTACCCAAAACACAATTACCATTTGCACAGCTAAAAACAGTGAAAACCGGTAATGACTATGTGCTGCTTGTATTGTTAACCAGCTTAAGTCGGTTATTGCGCACACAAGTAACGGCCAGCGCATGTAACGCCATGCCATCGCTAAACGCGCGCTTTGTTGGTGCGAGTCCCGCGGGCGTCTTAAGCAAAATAAAAAAGTGGGCACAATCGCAATAGCACCAATTAAAATTGCGATAAAAAAATCGTTTTTAGATTTAAAAAATAACGACATTAAATCAAGTTCAGGGCGACGACTCAGCGCCGCTATAACCCAAATAAAATACGCCCGTAGTAACACCAATAAACTTAGGTGAAATGCAATTGGCGTACGGTAACTACCGTATTTATCCCAATACTCGGGTCCATATTGGCTCATTTTATTACCCTAAGCATTGTACTTATCAAACAGTGCAATTAAGTCGTCTTCGCTAAGTATGCCTATAGCTAAATCTTGTGCTTTAGTTAATTTAGAGCCGGCTTTTTCGCCCGCCACTAATGCATCTGTTTTAGCCGACACACTACCAGCTACTTTTGCACCTAACTGCTGTAAGCGTGCTTTAGCATCGTTTCGATTTAAAGTATTAAGCGTGCCTGTTAATACATAGGTTAACCCAGCTAAAGGTTGTTCATCCTCTGAAGGCGGCGTTAGCGCTGGCCAATTAATGCCGTGTTCGATTAAAGCATTAACCACATCTAAATTGTGTTGCTCATCAAAAAAGCCACGAACATGCGTTGCTACAATAACGCCTACATCGCTCACTTGCGTAAGGCTTTCAACACTGGCGTGGGTTACCTTTTCAAGTGTTAAAAAATGATTTGCTAAGTTTTGCGCTGTGGCCTCACCAACCTCACGAATACCCAGCGAATACAAAAACTTTGCAAGCGTCGTTGTTTTTGCAACCTCAAGCGCATCCACTAAGTTTTTAGCCGACTTAGGGCCCATACGCTCAAGTGACTCAAAGTGACCTTGTTTTAATATAAATAAATCTGCGGGGGTTTTTACCAGCTCTCTATCAACCAGCTGATCAACTATTTTGTCGCCTAAGCCATCTATATCAAGCGCTTTGCGTGATGCAAAATGCTTTATCGCTTGTTTACGCTGAGCTTGGCACACTAAGCCACCGGTACAACGAGCCACGGCCTCGCCTTCTACTTTTTCAACGTGTGAGTCACAAATAGGGCAACTGGCAGGAAATACAATGTCGCGTGCATCATCTGGACGGCGCTCTAGCACTACTTGTGTAATTTGCGGAATAACATCGCCAGCGCGGCGTATAATTACTGTATCGCCTACCTTTACACCTAAGCGGGCTATTTCATCGCCGTTGTGAAGCGTTGCATTTGATACCGTAACACCGCCTACAAATACAGGCTCTAAACGCGCTACGGGTGTTATAGCACCTGTGCGTCCAACCTGAAACTCAACATCAAGTAACTGGGTTATTTCTTCTTGCGCAGGAAACTTATAAGCAATGGCCCAGCGCGGTGCACGTGCAACAAACCCTAAACGCTCTTGTAAGGCTTTTTGATTTATTTTTATTACTACACCATCAATTTCATATTTCAGCTCGCTTCTGCGCGTTAAGATATCGCTGTAGTAATCTAAAGCCGCTTGTGTGCCTTCTACTAACTTTGTTTCTGGACACAGCGGTAAACCCCAATCAGTTAATTTTGCCAATTGTTGGTAGTGATCCTCAGGGATTGTACCCTCAGCCACCAGCCCGGTGCTGTATGCATAAAACATTAGCGGGCGTTTAGCAGTAATTTTTGAATCAAGCTGGCGTAGGCTACCTGCGGCTGCATTTCGCGGGTTAACAAATACTTTTTCGCCACGTTTTTCGGCTTCGCTGTTTAGTTTTTCAAACCCAGCGCTATCCATAAATACTTCGCCACGTACTTCAAGCTCTGCAGGGTAATCGCCACGCAGCTTAAGAGGCACATTTCGGATTGTTTTTACATTTTGTGTAATATTCTCGCCGGTAAATCCATCGCCACGCGTTGCTGCCTGAACAAGCACACCATCACGGTAAATAATCGACACAGCCAAGCCATCTAATTTAGGCTCACAACAAAAAGTGAGCTCATCTTGGCTCATTAAACGCTCTTTAATACGGCGGTTAAAAGCGCTAAATTCTTCTTCACTAAAGGCGTTATCAAGCGATAGCATGGGCACTTGGTGAGCTACTTGTTCAAATTTACTCAGCGCTGCGCCTCCTACCTTTTGAGTAGGCGAATCAGGCGTTAAAAATTCTGGATTTTCTCTTTCAAGGGCACTTAACTCGCGCAATAGTCTATCGTATTCTGCATCAGGAATACTGGGTGTATCAAGGACATAATAATTGTAGTTGTGTTGCTCTAACGTACTACGAAGATGATTAATTTGCTCACTAATGCTGCTAGACATTTAAACCTCAAAAAACATAAAAAAAGCCACTTTTAGGTAAGTGGCTTAATAAAAATAATGTACGCGTATAAATTACGCAGAAAATGCACGAACCTGCTCAACATATTGACGAACGCGCTCAACAGTCATTTCTTCACGCTCGGCATCTAAAATTTGTGCACCAAATTCATCGGCAATTTTCTTAGCTGCGCTATGTAACATATTAAACGCTGCAAGCCCATCGCTTTCACAAGGTAAAGTCATAAATAAGCTAACCCCTGCGGTGCTAAATTGTTCCATATTATCAATGTCAAACGTACCTGGGTTATACATATTTACTAATCTAAATAACACTGGACCTTGCCCTGCTGGGTCTATGTGGCGATTAAAAAAGCCTTCTTCTGAATATTTAAATCCTAAGGTATTTACTGCAGGCAATAACTTACTGCCTTGCATGCTTAGCCCCTCAGGCATTTGAATATGCACAATAACAAAGTCAGACACATCTGCTGGCGCTTCTTTTTCGCTCTCTGGCTCTGGTTCTAGCTCTGGCTCTTGGACTACTTGCAGGTCATCTTCAATGGGTGTTTGCGCCACACTAGTATCTATTTGCGGCTCGTTTGCATCAAAGTTTAGCTCGCCAAATTGCGGCTCATCTCGCTGGGCAACAACCGGCTCTTTAGGTTCAACAGGTGTATGCGAAGGTGTATCTTGCATTGGCTCAACCCGCTCTGAAGGCGCTACCTCTGGGCTGTCTTTTTTTCTAACTGACCATAAACCATGTACTAATAAGCCACCTATGACAAGTACACTGATCACAATTAAAACCAATCTTAGTTCTTCGGCCATCCCCTCACCTTTTATTATTTGTTATGCCTAAACCCGTGTATTAATTAACACTAATACGCTTAAATTAAACTGTTATGTATGTGCAAGTTGCACTGCTTGTTCTATATCTACTGCTACCATGCGTGATACGCCTGGCTCTGCCATAGTAACGCCAGTTAAACGCCCTGCCATTTCCATCGCAATTTTGTTATGACTAATATAAATAAACTGCACCGATTGTGACATTTCTTCAACCAAACGGCAAAAGCGTACCACGTTAGCATCATCAAGCGGCGCATCTACTTCATCCAGCATACAGAATGGAGCTGGATTGAGCCTGAATATAGAAAACACTAATGATAATGCGCTCAGCGCTTTTTCTCCACCACTTAACAGATGAATTGTCGAATTTTTCTTGCCTGGCGGCTGTGCCATTATACTAACACCACTTTCGAGTAAATCGTCACTGGTTAATTCTAAATACGCGCTACCACCGCCAAATACTTTTGGAAATAGCTCGGCAAAGTCTTTGTTTACTTGATCGAAGGTAGCTTTAAAGCGTGTTTTGGTTTCGCTGTCTATTTTACGTATCGCCCCTTCAAGTGTATTTAACGCTTTGGTTAAATCCTCAAGTTGATTATTAAGGTAATCACTGCGCTCTTTAGCTTGTTCAAACTCATCTATTGCGGCTAAATTAACCGGACCTAGCTTATCTAGTTGATGCACAAGCCCACTGATCTGATTTTGCGCTGCATTTAAACTCAGTGAATCAGGCAGTGTATCTAAAACACTTTTTAAACTTTGCTTTAATTCTTCAAGCGGCTCAAGTGCTGCCTGCGCTTTTATAATTAGGCTTTGCTCTTCAATGCTTAGCGTTTGATGGTGTTCTTGCAAAGCCACCAACTCACCTTGAGAGTGCTTAAGACTCGCTTGCTTGCTTATAAGTGTTTGCTTTGCCTCATTAAGCTTTTTTTGTAACACATCTAAGCTCGCTTCACCTTGCTGATGTTTTATTAAAAGCTGTGCTATTTGCTCAGTGAGCTCTTGCTCAGGTATTAGTAACGCTTCCATTTGCGCTTGTAGCTCTTGCGCTTCTTCTTGCGCACTAATGAGCGCTTGCTCAGCATGATTAAGCTTTGTTTGACTAAGCTGCCACTCACTGTGTGCTTTTTGCTCTTTTAACGTGGCTTGATGCGCTTGTGTTTTATATTGCTCAAGTGTCGCTGCAGCTTGGCTGTATGCTGTATTACTGCGTGTGCAAGCGGCGTCGGCCCTTGCCAGTTCGTCAGCTAAAACACTTTGCTTTTGATGTAATACTCCAAGCGCAGTGTTGTGCTCATCGCGTGTTTTTAATAATTGTGATTGCTCAGTGGTTAATGCACGCTTTTGTTGCTGGTACTTTTCTAGTTGCTGTAAAAACTGCGCTACTTGCTCTTTTAACATGTCGCTGCGCGTAGTGGCCACGGCAATGTTTTGTGCTAATTGATGAATTGCGTTTTTAAGAACCGCTAATTCATCATTCAGCTTTTGCTGCTGTGTTTTTAGCGCATTAAGCTGCTCAACGTCTCTTGCAAGTGTATTTTCGGCCTCTACTAAGCTCGCTGTTTTTTGCTTTAACTGTGTGTGTTTTAAAAGTTGTGAGTTTTCGGCATTTTTGTCTGGGCTGCGGTGCCAGTTTCGAGCATGTAAAGCACCGCTCTTATCCATAACCGCAATATAGAATGTATCGTTTAATGCAGCTAAGTCAGCGTTTTCGCTGTACGCAATACGGGTCAATAAATCGGGATAAACACCCTCAGTAATCAACGCCGCAACGCTATTAACTGGTATTTCACTTTTGTGAGGCCACACACTATTGTTGCTTTGCACATCCGCTACGTTTAGGTGCTCAAGCGTTTGTAGTGCCTGTTCAACTATATGTTCAAACCCTGGTTTTACTTCTAATTGATCAAATAAAGTGTGCTGCTTATTATCATCTTCAATCCCTAAACTGCTTTTAAGTCCAGCAATGCGCGCTTTTAGCTCATTAACGTGCTGCACGCTTTGCTGATGCTGTTGCTCAGCGTCATTCACTAAATCGGTTTGCTCTTTAAGCGCTGCGTTGCACTGTGTTTGCGCCGTTTGCTTACTAGCAAGCTCATGAGTTAGGGTTTGTTTGTATTTTTGTTGCTCGGCTAGTTGCTGCTCTAATTGGCTACTTTTAATATCATCAATTTGGCTATTTAGCTGGCTAAGCTGTGCGTTTACATGGGCTAATGATTGCTCTGTTTGCTTAACACTACTTTGCTGCGCCTGTACTTTATTATTAAGCGCGTGCTGTTGTTGATTTAGGCTTTGCCACGCGGCTGTGTGCTTATTTTTTTCATCCGCTAAATCTGCAAGTGTAAGGGTAAGCTCTTCAACTTGCTCGCTGCACTCTAAGCCGTATTCAATTATCTCTTGGTGGCTCACAGCTAACTGCTCACATACGTTTTGCTGCTGTGTTTTTAGCGCTTCACTTTGCAGCTTTCGCTGCTCAAGCTTAACCATACTTTGCTTAAGTGTTTGCATTTGCTGTTTAATATTAATGTGTTGCTGTTCAGCGCGAGTCAACTCTGTGTGGGTAACGTGTTGTTGGTGCTGCGCATCGTTAAGCGCATCTTGCTCTGCATTTACTTGAGCCTCTAGGCTTGCAAGCACATCGTCATGGCCTGAGTGGGCCGTTTTAAAAAAGGCGATTTGCTCATTAAGCTTTTTAATTTGCTCACTTTTTTCAAGCTGTTGTTGATGCAGTTTTTGCCATTTTAATACAGCCACTTGGCCTTTTAAGGTACGCTCTTGCGCTTTTAAATCGCGGTATTTTTTCGCATCAACTGACTGTAAAGCGAGTTTATCAAGCTGAGTTTGCAGTTCTTTACGCACATCGAGCAAACGCTCTAGGTTTTCGCGGGTACTTTTAATGCGGGTTTGGGTGTCGCGGCGGCGCTCTTTGTATTTAGACACACCGGCGGCTTCTTCTAAAAATACGCGCAGCTCTTGAGGTTTGCTCTCGATTAAACGCGAGATCATCCCTTGCTCTATAATTGCGTAACTACGCGGACCAAGCCCAGTGCCTAAAAATATATCGGTAATATCGCGCTTACGGCATTTGCTCCCATTTAAAAAGTATAACGATTGACCATCGCGTGTTACTAAACGCTTAATTGCTATTTGGTTTCTGTCGGCAAATGTATTAGGCAAATCACCTTGGGTGTTATCAAAAATAAGCTCTACTGACGCTTGCGAGATAGGTTTACGATTAGTTGATCCATTAAAAATAACATCGGTCATGGCATCGCCACGTAAGTTTTTAGCTGAGCTTTCACCAAGCACCCATCGCACAGCGTCAATCACGTTTGATTTGCCACAGCCGTTAGGCCCAACAACACACGTCATTTGATCTGGAAATGGAATTTTAGTGGGCTCTACAAACGATTTAAAGCCCGCTAATTTAATAGTGCTTAAGCGCATCTTATTGTTATTACCGATTATTATTGTTATTACTTACAAACAATTTAACTCATAAACAGTTAAAAAGTTAAGCTTGGCGTTTAAAGTTATCTAAAATAATACCTGTGGCCATTGCCACATTAAGTGACTCTGCCTCACCAAAAGCCGGTATGGTTATTTTATCGCTTACTAATTTTGCACACTGCTCGCGTATGCCATGTGACTCACTGCCCATAAGCAATACACCCTTTGCGCTAAAGTCTGTTGTATGTACGCTTTGCCCATCTAAAAATGCCCCATAAATAGGCATATTTAATGATTGTAAGTATTCAGGTAGCTCTACTTGGCTTACCGATACTCTGACAAATGAACCCATAGTCGCGCTAATTGTTTTAGGGTTGTAAGCATCGGCACTATCGGTACTTGTTACTATATGTTTAATGCCATACCAATCGGCAACTCTAATAATAGTGCCTAAATTACCAGGGTCAGAAACTCCATCAAGCGCCAATATTAAACCGTTGTTATCAGGTAAATCAGCCTTTGGCATATCAACCACGGCAATGGCCGCGTTGTTACTTACTAAGGTACTGGCTTTAGTCAGCGACTCTTCCTCTGCTGGCGTAAAATTTACATGTGGGAAGTGGTTTTGATGAGTATTTATAAACGCTTGTGTTGCAAATATATCAACCGCCTTTAATGGGCTGTTTAACAACTCAAGTACGTTTTTTTCACCTTGTACAAGGTATTGATTATATTGTTTTCTGTACTTTTTCTGGCCAAGTTGGCGAATAAGCTTGAGTTGGTTTTTTGAAATCATAACAGCCCCATAAAATTATCCCCCTAGTATACCAGAGATGATTTAAAGTGCAGCACCACATATATTAAAAGCAGTGCCATTGCAGGCTGTAAGGCTTTTAAAGATTGAGCTTTGCGCCAAATTTAGGTAAATTAACAAAAAAACAACATGGATAATATTTTAATGGAATCAATACACCCTACTTCCCCAGAAACCACCCCTGCAGTAAGTGAGCCTGCTGCCCCTATTTTTAGCGGTCAAGTACAGTTTAGCGGCAAAGGCGGTGAATTTTTTGGTATTTGGATTGTTAATATTTTACTGAGCGTGCTTACTTTAGGTATTTATTCGGCTTGGGCAAAAGTGCGCACAATGCGTTACTTTTATGGCCACACCCGCATTGACGGCCACAGCTTTGACTACTTAGCCACCCCGATGCAAATTTTAAAAGGCCGTATTTTAGCGGTTATTGTATTTTTAATTTACTCCTTTGGTAGCAGCTTTTTTCCTTTTGTAGGTTTACTTTTTGCGGTTGCTTTTATCTTTTTAATGCCGTGGATAATTAACCAAGGCCTGCGTTTTAATATGCGTATGACCCGCCATCGTAATGTACGCTTTGCATTTAAAGGCGATTACGGCGAAGCCTTCATTAATTTTATACTGTTACCTATCGCCAGCATTTTTACCCTTTATTTATTAATGCCGTATGTTTTAAAACGTATCGACACGTACATACACAGCAATATTAGCTACGGTGATACGCCATTAACCGTAAACCTAAAAGGTGAAACCTACTACTTAACAGCGCTTATTTGTTTTGTGGTGAGCTCTATCACTATGGTGGTTTTTATGGCTGTTTTGGGCTTGTTTGGCCTTGATTTAATGAATGCAGAAAACCAACAAGCTGCACAAGATCCAGCCAAAATGGGCATTATGTTTGGTGGGTTAATGATTGCTTATGTATTTATGATTGCCATAGTCACCGCTGTGTGGGCTGCGGCTATTCGTAATCATATTTTTGATAACAGCCAATTTGAAGACGTAGCATCTTTTAAATCAGAGCTGAGGCCTATTCCTTTTGCCATATTACTGTTAACTAATATGCTAGCCATTGCGTTTACTCTTGGGCTTGCCTACCCGTGGACCAAAGTACGCACATCAAGAATGCTTGCCGAGGTTACAACCGTTAGTATTTACCCAAGCGCCCTAAACTTGGTTGATAGTACACAGCAAGAGCAGTCATCATTTGCCGAAGAAGCGGCCAATGTATTTGATATTGACCTATCGCTAACCTAAGAGCTAATTATGCACGTACAGGGACATTACTTCCCCAAGGCATCAAGCAATTATCAACAAGGAGTCGCTAATATTGGCGACTCCTTAGTTGCAATTAGCCATGATGATCAGCTTATTTCAAGCTACGCTATAAGCGATATAACACTCACCCCAGGGCTTGCCGGTCTTGCTGACGAACTGTGTTTTAATGATGGTAGCCGCTTTATTCCTACTGATGTAAATTATCGCTGGCCTTTTAAAACGAATAAACTCGATAGACTCGAGCGCCTTGAAAAAAGTAAATGGGCCATTATCGCGGCTGTTATTTTTACACCGCTTTTTATGTGGCTAATGCTTTATAAAGTTGTGCCCACTATTGCCGTTTATAGTGTTGATACTCTGCCGCGTAGTGTTGTAGAGCAGATGGGTGAACAAAGCTTTACCATAATTGAAAAGCTAGCACTTGATGAAAGCGAACTGCCTAATGAGCAACAAATTAAAGTACAACAATACTTTAATACCATGCTTAATGAACTCTCACTTGAGCCATCTATTTATAGGTTGTCGTTTTATAAATCAGAGGCCTTTGGAGCGAATGCATTTGCAATGCCTCACGGGCGCATAGTGGTCACTGATGAATTAGCTAACTTATTAGCTGATAAACCCAACGCGTTAAAAGCGGTATTACTTCACGAAATTGGTCATGTAGTCCACCAGCATAGTGTACGCATGACCGCGCAGTCGGCAGCCAGTACCATTGTACTTGCTGTGATATTTGGCGACTTAGAAGGCATAGCAGAAGTGGCACTTGGCACCGGTGCTACCTTTGCACAGCAAGGGTTTTCGCGTGATATGGAGCGTGAGGCAGATAGCTATGCGCTTATTCAACTTGAGCATTTGGGTTATTCGAGCAATGATTTTGCCGATGCCATACAAGCACTGCAAAGTGCCCATACAAGTGAAAATGAGCACCTTGAAAAGGTGAATAATTTGCTCGAATACCTATCAAGCCACCCAAGTGCACAAGAGCGCATTAATAATGCCAGAAAATAACACGGTTTATATCCAACTTGCCCGCTATATTGTGGGGCTTAGTTGGATATACCACGGCTTTTTCCCAAAGCTGTATCATATTGCACCACTTGAAAAATTGATGACTGGCAGTGCAGGTTTTTCAGCACAAGTGTCTGACTTAATTACACGTTCGGCGGGTGTTGGCGAAATTATATTTGGTTTGTGTTTATTGGTATTTTATAAACATAAGCATATCGTTATTTTAAATATCGTAGCGTTGATTGGCCTTTTACTCGCTGTAGTAGCAATGCAGCCACAATTACTTATTGAAGCATTTAACCCAGTAACTACTAACCTGCCGCTTATTGGATTAAGTTTTATTTGGTTAAAAGAAATTACTAAATAATCGGTATCTTTAAAATAAAAAAGGTATGCCTGCCCATACCTTTTTTGTAGTGCTCTCTTATAGCGTTAATACTTATTTTTATGTGTCCACAAATGCAATAATTCACTGGCAATGGTTGCTGCAGCAATAGCAGTAAGCTCACTTTGGTCGTACGACGGTGATACTTCGACCACATCCATTCCGATTATATTTATACCTTTAAGTGCGCGTAGTATTTTAAGCACTTTATCAGATGTTAAACCACCGCACACGGGAGTACCTGTACCTGGTGCAAATGCCGGGTCTAAACAATCTATATCAAACGTTAGGTAAACGGGTAAGTCGCCTACTCGCTCACGTATTTGCGCTGCTATTTCATTGGCATGCAAATCGTTAGCTTGCATTGCATCAATCACTGCAAACTCATGCTTTGATTGGTCAAAGTCGGTGCGAATACCAATTTGTATGCTGTGCTCTACATCAATCAGCCCTTCCATCGGTGCATGATAAAACATAGTGCCGTGATCAAAACGCGAGCCATTGCTGTACGTATCAGTGTGCGCATCAAAATGAACCAGTGCCATTTTACCATGTATCTTTGCATGTGCGCGCAATAGCGGAAGCGTTACAAAGTGATCGCCACCAAGGCCTAACAGCGTTGCACCTTGGCGAAGTATTTGCTCTGCGGCCATTTCTAACTGTGCCGTAAAATACTCCGGATCGCCTACCGGATAAGTAAAGTCTCCGGCATCGGCAACGCTTAACCGCTCAAATAAAGGAAATGTCCACGGGTATTTAGTGTCTTCCCAGGCTAAATGCACTGACGCACGTCGTATTGCATCTGGCCCTAAGCGTGCACCGGGGCGACCCGACGTTGCCAAATCAAAGGGTAAACCTAATACAACAACATCTGCATCAATGGCATTGATGTTTTGCACCATAGGACGACGTAGAAACGTCATCCCGTTTGAATACAATGAGTGGTCAACATGACCAAACAAGCTAGGCATTGCTTATAACTCTTCTAAATACGTGTAGCCACTAAGGCCGTTTTGCAACTCGTCTAAAACGCTTTGCTGTTCATTTTTATCTATTTTTGCAGACACTAACTGCGCGTACGACTGTTGAAAGCTCTCAACATCTAAATGCACATAGCGCATCATATCGGCCACCGTATCGCCTTGATTTATTTCGCTAATACTGGCAACACCTTGCTCATCCATATTGATAATAGCACTGTGCGTATCGCCAAATAAATTGTGCATATCACCTAAAATTTCTTGATACGCTCCCACTAAGAAAAAGCCCATTAAGTAAGGTTTATCTACACTGTACTCAGGCACGGGTAATGTGCTTTCAATGCCTTGACCATCAACATAGTGCTCGAGTGCGCCATCTGAATCACAGGTTATATCAAGTAATACCGCACGTTTTTTTGGTGCTTCGGTTAAGCCACTTAATGGCAATACCGGAAACACTTGATCAATCCCCCACGCATCAGGCAATGATTGAAAAAGCGAAAAGTTTACAAAAAACTTATCGGCTAAACGCGCATTTAACTCGTCAATAATTGGGCGATGAAAACGGTTTTTGTTATCCATGTTTTTGTTAAGCTCATAACAAATACGTAAGTTAACTTGCTCTGCCCACGCACGCTGCGTTAAATCTAAAAGCCCCAGTGCAAATTGGTTATGCGCCTCTGCTAAGTCACCTTGGCTATCGTGATAAATTTCAATCAGTGCACGGTCATCCGTTAAACCGGTTAATTGCACATACGATGCCCACATGTTTTTTAATAACAGAGGTGCATCTGCCACTGGTGCTACTAACTCCTCTGGAGTGTAACTTTCAGTACCAATAACATTAGAAATAAGCACTGCATGATGCGCCGTTAGTGCACGCCCCGACTCAGAAATAATCGTCGGCATGGGCTGCGCGTACTGCTTACAGGTATCACCAATGGTGTACACAATGTTATTTGCATATTCAGCTAAGCTGTAATTCATAGAGTTATGCGATTGGCTGCGCGTACCATCGTAATCAATCGCTAAACCACCCCCAACATCAAGGCACTCAATGTGTGCACCTAATTTGCGTAGCTCACAGTAAAAGCGCGCGGCTTCGCTTACACCTAAGCGCACATCGCGAATGTTTGCCATTTGCGAGCCTAAGTGAAAATGCACTAGTTGCATTAAATCAAGTTGGTCTGCCTCTTTTAAACGATTGACTACATGCAAAACTTGCGACGCTGATAAACCAAATTTAGATTTTTCACCGCCACTTGCTTGCCACTTCCCTTTGCCTTGCGATGCTAAACGTACACGAATGCCAATGCGTGGTTTAACATTTAGCGCTTTTGCTTGGCTAAGTACCATGTCGAGCTCAGAAAGCTTTTCAAGCACTATGTATACTTTATGGCCTAATTTTTCGCCAATAAGGGCCAAGCGTACGTATTCTTTGTCTTTGTAACCATTACATACAATCACCGCACTGGTTTTTTCTGCCATTGCCAAAACGGTTAATAGCTCTGGTTTACTGCCGGCCTCAAGCCCTAATTGTTTTTTTTCTAATTCAGCCTGGCTTGCTACTATTTCTTCAACCACTTCGCGCTGTTGGTTTACTTTAATTGGGTAAACTAATAAGTAATCTTTTGGGTAACCATAGTTTTCAATCGCGGTATTAAACGCACTACATAAACTGTGCACACGATGATGTAAAATTTGTGGAAAGCGCACTAAAGCCGGTAAGCTCAAGCCCTTTTCTTGAAGTTGTTTTGCAATATCTGTTAGTGCAATAGTTTGCTCTGGGGCGTGAGCCTTTGGGGCAACATACACATCACCTTGATCATTAATACCAAAAAAACCTTGGCTCCAATGACGAACATTGTAACTCGTGCGAGCTTGTTCTAGTGATGTTGTCTCTTTCATTTATCTTTCTCTTTTGTTTAATGAATGCCGGTTCGGCGAGCTGCGCGCATTAAAAGAAAAATAGACTGTTAAGTCCAACAAGTATTTTTACTCGTAACGAGTGATTTTTAGTGTTGAGAAAAAACACCTACACCATAGCTTTTTACAGCTAACCGCCTTTAGAAAAGCAAGCTGACAACACAGCTAAAAAAATAAGTACAGCTGTACTTTTTTAATATAAAATAGAACAACTGTACTTATTTGGTATAAACATGAAACAAATTTATTTTAATCAAAACAAGCCACCTAAATTTTCTAAAATAACAAAGGCTGCCACTTTTGGTCTGACCAAAACATTTCCTAAACTCAGTGCCCGCCTTGCCATGAAGGTATTTTGTAATCCGCATAGCCGACGCCAATACGAATTTAGAACATGTATACAGCCAATTAATATTAAGCTTACTACCGAGCTTGGTGCAGTAAACCTGTACTATTTTAGCCAAGCCGAAAACACTAAAACGGTATTTTTATCTCATGGCTGGGCCGACAGCACTAATCGGTTTACTACTTTAATAGACGAACTACTTGAAAAAGGCTTTAATGTTTACTCAATTGATCACATAGGCCATGGCTATTCGCACGGCAATACCTCGCACTTATACGGGTATATGCAGGGTCTAACAGCGGCTTTTGAGTACTTTAATGGGCAAAACATTACCATTAATAGAGTCGTTACACACTCTATGGGCGGTGTTGCTTTGTTAAACTTAGCGCCTCATTATTTAGAAAATAAAAAAATTGTGTTTATCTCTGCCCCTGCACAAATATTTGAAGCCATGTTTGCAAAAGTTAGGCAAGTGGGGATTTCTGAGCTCATGCTAGAAAACATGCTTAATAAGGTCTCAGACAAATATGGTATTAACTGGCAAAACCTTCACCCTGACCATTCTAAAAATAAAATAAACGAAAACATGTTGTTTATTCATGATAAAAATGACTCAGTGGCAAGCTTTGAAGCAATAAAATTATTGACTGAGAACACACCCGCAACACTTATGGCCACACAGGAGCTTGGGCACGTACGCATTTTAAAAAGCCAATACGTGTACGACCAAATAACACGCTTTATGGATTAACAATGAAAAAAAGTGAGAGCACTAAGCGCAATATACTGCACAAAGGAATGGCCTATGCGGCTGCACATGGTTTATATAGCTTGTCGATAGGGAAAATAGCGGCAGTCACTAACATGTCGCGTACTGGGGTGATCTCACACTTTGCCAATAAAGAAGATATGCAAGTGGCTATTTTGGCCTACACCGAAGAAGAGTTTAGAAAACAGGTTGTTGATATATCTGTTGATGAAGATGCGTTAATTCATTTAAATAATTTTCAGCAACGCTGGCTTGAGTGGCTCAATTTTTTAGATACGGTATCGCCTGGTAAGCAGGCAAGCTGC
This sequence comes from Pseudoalteromonas sp. P1-7a, assembly GCF_001401855.1. NCBI lineage: Bacteria > Pseudomonadati > Pseudomonadota > Gammaproteobacteria > Alteromonadales > Pseudoalteromonadaceae > Pseudoalteromonas > Pseudoalteromonas sp. P1-7a. Next base: position 18,339 of record NZ_LKDU01000032.1, read on the forward strand.
CCGCTCATTAAAGCGTCGGTAGAATTTAAAGCGAGCCCCAATTGTTTGGTAAGGCAGTTTATGCAAGACCAACATTTAAAAATGATTAACTACCTCACTAAACTTGCAGTTAACTGCCAAGCACAAGGCTACTTTAGCCAAGACAAAGAGCCGAGTATTTTTGCGTATGAGTTTTATGGCTTATATACCGGGCATGTTGTACAAACAAGTTTAATAGACAATCCAGCTTTAGCGCTTACTTATAAAAAAGTAGTTGGCAATTTAATTGAGCGATATATGCGTTAACAGCAGTAGCCTGTAAGGCGTTTTTCACCTTTAATATGACTTACTTTTTAAGCGCTTTTAGGCGCAAAAATAATAATAGCCATACCCAGTAAGGCAACCGCCCCGCCCACTAAATCCCACATTGTAAGTTTTACGCCATCAACAGCCCATAACCACAGTAAAGCCACACATATGTACACGCCGCCATACGCGGCATACACCCGTCCAGCGGCTGCTGGGTGTAACGTTAGCAACCACGCGAATAGCGCTAAACTGACTGCTGCAGGTATTAAAAGGAATATGGATTTATCTTCTTTAAGCCAAAGGTAAGGTAAGTAACAACCAATAATTTCAGCAAGGGCGGTAATAATAAATAGCGCGATAGTTTTTACTTCAAACATAAAACCTCACGTAATTTAAATAACAAGAACATAATAACCCTAAGTAACTGCAAATTAGTTACTTAGCTAAAATATAATGTGAAATATGGGTAAAAGACTCTTTACCCATATTTAAGCAAAACAAGTTACTCGGCCAAGGCCGCGTCAGCCAGCTTCATTGTACTTTCGAACGATTTAGTACCGGCTATAAATAAACCGTTGTGGCAAAATACAGCATCGTCTAAGCCTGTTTCAGCTTGAAACTCTTCATCCGATAAACCAGCCCACGCTTTAGGCAGTGACTTTCTGTCTTCAAACGAGCCAAGCTCTACTGGTACAGTTTGAATAATCCATTGGCCGTTTTGCGAAGGGTAAACCATAAATAAAGCGTCGCTTGATAAATGGTGTACTGTTTTTTTCCATGGTGTGTATTTTTCTAAAATAATCACGCGGGGATCTTTTGCCTCTTCTATTGCTTTTGCAACAATATCTTTGGCGTTAATGCTTCCCTTTGCTGAGGCAATAAAACGGGTTAATAAACGCGCTGCAAACTCAACGGCTTCATCAAAGCATTCATCAAAGTTGCCTTCCTCTTCCCATGTTGGATTAAACATAGAAAGCGTTTGGCTAAGCGTTATGCCCTCAACCACACCTTTAACGTAACCACAATCTATTGCATCAATAGTAGAGACTAAACCAGTGTCTACTCTATCAGCCACCGCTTGGTTATTATCACACAGTGCTAAACCATACTTTTTCCAAATTAAGCCAAATGACGAGTATGGCGTGCCATTTTCGCGCTCGCCTGCGCCGCCGCGTTGGTGGTGATCAAAGCGTCCTGTGTCAGGGTTGTATTCGCCACCTACATCAACAACAATATCGGCACTTTCTATTATGGCTTTATCGCGAGTTCGTACTAAGTTAAAGGCAGGCAATACATGCTTAAGTACCGCAATGCTAAACACATCGTCGGCATGGAAATTACCGCTGTGGGTTACTACTGTTAAATCGCTCATTGGTTTTGGGCTACTTTTAAAAAAGATAAAATTCTCACTTATGAAGTGCTAAATGCAGATTAAAACTTACGTGGCGAATTTTATACGAACAGCGCAATGAAAAATAGTGAAGTATTTTTTGCGCCCCCATTAAAGGGCAGGCGCAAGGAATAAATTAGCAATTTTATTTTGGCTCAGGGCTTAGACCAAGCTCCATAAATACACTTTGTGGGTTATCTTTATACGAGCCAAAGCTTGCACAGCGCTCAAAACCTAAATCCTCGTATAAACTAATTGATTCGGTTTGCTTAGGGCCCGTTTCTAAACGAATGAGTGGAATTTTTGTTTCGCCGGCATAATGCAGCAAGTTTTGCATGATACGTCTTGAAAAGCCTCTACCTCGGTAACTTGGTTTAACGTACAAGCGCCTTATTTCGCCATAAAGCGTACCGTCATTTTGCTTAACAATAGCACCACAAGCAATAATGCCATCTTCATTTTTTAAACCAATTGCGTAAACGTTGTCTTTATTTAATTCTTCTATTTTAAGAGATTGGGCTGTAGCCACCGGATATAACGAGTTTATCAGTCTATCTATATCTGCAAACACATTAACTACATCAGGATCCTTAGGGGTTAATTCGACTAACTGCATCTCTTGTCGTCCATTTTTTATTTTGAATCGTTATAATAAGTTCATAATATATATTTACGACATGTGTTCCTAGTGTTGTTTAAACAAAATGTTTTAATAAGGTAAAAATAGATTTATTAAAACGTTAGCTAAATGAGCGCAAACAACGTTCAGGCTACTAAGCACTTAGGCTTTGCTTTTTTAATTGATGGGCATGCCACTTAAGGTAATTGCTGCTGTTCATTGGCTTTGCAACTAGGTAGCCTTGTATGCAATCTGCATTGAGCAAGTTTAGTAGCTCAAACTGCGCCTCTTGCTCTACACCCTCGGCGACCACAGTAATATCTAAACTTTTACCAAGGCTTATAATCGTATTAACAATATTAAAGCCTTTGCCTTTATCTAAAATTTTATCAATGAAGCTTTTATCAATTTTTATTTCCTGAACAGGGAAGGCATTTAAATGTGCTAAGCACGAATAGCCAGTGCCAAAGTCGTCAATTGAAAACACAAATCCACGTTCTTGTAGTTCAGCCATTTGTTTTATTGTGCTGTTTATATCACCCGACAACATGGTTTCTGTGATCTCAAGTTTTATGTGTTGTGGCTTTATGTTGAACTCTTTAATTGTAGAGCATAGCTCACGGGTAAGCTGCGACGAATTAAACTGTATATGGCTAATATTTATAGATACACTAAAGTGCTCTTCTATCATATTGCTTTGACTAAGTTGATTGATAAGGCTACAAATATTACGAAGCACTATATTTTGCAGTTTTTGGAGCAAACCGTATTGTTCTGCTATGGGTATAAACTGGTTGGGCGCGATAACCCCTTTTTCTGGATGAATCCATCTAATCAGCGCCTCTGCACCCACTAAATTCCCTTGCATATTTATTTGCGGCTGAAAATACGCACAAAACTCATTATTTGCAATGGCCCTTACAATATCGGTTTCTAATTCAGCTTGTTTTTCAAGTAATGTTTGCAACCTAGGATCATAAAAGCTGCAGCTGTTTCCCCCTTTTTCTTTGGAGCGGTACATAGCGGTATCTGCAAATTTTAATATGTTATCGGTGATTGTGTGCTCTTCGTTGATTAAACAAATGCCTATACTACAGCTCACTTGAAATGCCAGCTCCCCAATTGAAAACTTATCGTTAAACACGCTTTGCACTTTTTTTGCGACTATTTCAGATTCAACACAGGCTTGGTGATTATGCTCACCAATGTATTCGAGTAAAATAATAAATTCATCGCCCCCCACTCTCGCTAACGTATCTGATGCTCTTAATACGCCACTTAAGCGTTTTGCCAATTCTTTTAGTACTTGATCGCCTGCGCCGTGACCTAGTGAGTCATTTATTCGTTTAAAGTTATCAACATCTAAAAACAAAAGTGCGCCCGTTTTGTTGCTGCGTTTAATACGCTCTACACATTTTTTTAAGCTGTCGCTGAGCATGCGCCTATTAGGTAACCCAGTTAAAGGATCAAAAAAAGCAAGCCGCTGCACTTCTTGCTCGGCTTTTTTGCGTAGTGTCACATCTCTTGCCATCCACACTACGTGTTTAAGTTTTGGATTATCTGGCTGGTAGTTGTTAAGTGCGGCCGCTCTACCTTCAAAGGTAATGTGGCCCTTAGGCACTTTTAAATCGTACTCAAATACTTGCATTTCATTAGTTTGGATGGTTTTTTTGATAACCCCCATAATCATGTCGGCATCTTTTACAGGGAACAAATCTTTTACACTTTGACCAACCAAATCATTCGATGATTCGAGTAATAAATCATTCGAGGTGCCATAAATATCGGTATAGACTCCCTCTTCGTTCAAAATCAAAATAAGATCGGGCATCACCTGCGTAAACGCTTTAAATTTTTCATTACTTTTTTGCAGGTCTGCAACTAGCTGCCTAGCTTTTAGCGATTCTGCGTTTTTTTCAAGTGCTATGCTGGAAAAGTGTACAAAATAGTCAATAAGCTCTAAATCTTGTTGTGTAGGTGCTTTAGGGGTGCCGTGGTAAATAGCAAACGTGCCTAATATTTCATCAGTGGTTGACACAATCGGGGATGACCAACAAGAGTATAAACCATAGCTTTGCGCTAACTCTTTGAAACCTTCCCATAAAGGTGAGAGGTTAATATCAGGTGCAATAATTCGTTCGTTTTTATAAGCAGCGGTGCCGCAAGATCCAACGTTAGGGCCTATAAATAAACCATTTATTGCCTTTAAATATCCATCGTCGATATTTGGGGCAGCACGATGAAATAACTGATTACCCGTTAAAGAAAGTATAGAGCACCTTGCCGAGCTGTCTTCAATGATCTGCTCTATAGCTAAACAAATATCTTGTAAAACATCATCTAAAGCTATACCTAACGCAATTTTAGATAATATATTCTGCTGGTGAGATAACAATTGTTTTAGTTTTGCAGTATTCATACTTCACCATGCATCTAGGTACTATTAAGTTATTAAGCACTTTAAAAAAGCAGTGCATCAATAACTTCCTGCTCTTAGTTCGTATATTTAAAGTGAGTATAGTTAAAAAACTTACAACGCGAGTTTTATTATTACGATTAAAGAAATTGTTTTTAATAAAATAGCTAAATATCAGTGTTAGTATGCGTCAAGCTCACATTGTTTTGCAACAAAAAATAAACATTGTTAACAAAGCAGTCCAACTAAGACACTCATCAACTTTTTAAAAATTTTGCAGGTTTAACACTTTGTTACTTAAAAAGGCTGTTCAAAATTATCAGTCTAATTATACTGCATGCAGATATGAGTATTTTTTTGAGGTTACTGTGCAGATCATACAAGGTATGGAATATTTTTTTTCGGGCTTTAAATTAATTAGCCAAAAAGGCCTTAAGCGCTTTGTGCTTATCCCGCTTTTACTAAATATTTTATTGTTTGGTAGTTCACTCTTCTTTTTATTTGGTTGGCTAAGCGACAGCTTTAATTATATCAACAACATGTTACCTGAGTGGCTTAGTTGGCTTGAGTGGCTAATGTGGCCTATAGCAATACTTGTTGTACTATTTAGCTACAGTATGCTTTTTACCGTAATAACCAACTTTATTGCCGCACCATTTAATGGCTTACTCAGTGAAAAAGTTGAGCTTTATTTAACAGGTCAAAAAATAAATGACGACGGTTTTGCTGATTTAGTTAAAGACATACCCCGCATGGTAGGCAGAGAGTGGACAAAGCTTTGCTATTACTTACCCCGCGCTATTGGCTTTTTTATTTTGCTGTGGATTTTACCCGTTATTGGCCAAGTATTATGGGTTTTATTTACATGTTGGATGTATGCTGTGCAATACAAAGACTTCGCTTTCGATAACCATAAAGTAGGCTTTAAACAAATGAAAGACGATTTAAAGTCTAAGCAAGGCTTATCTTATGGCTTTGGCTTTGCTGTTATGCTACTCACTGCAATCCCATTTATTAACCTAATTGTTATGCCCGTTGCTGTGTGTGGCGCTACCCGTTTGTGGGTAGATAATTACCGCTCTAAATACCGAGTGGGCTAAATAACACTATAGCAATTAATAAAAGCACCTTATGGTGCTTTTATTTTACCTACTTCAATTTAAGTGCTGTGTAATTTAATTTAGCGCGCCTTGGTAGTGGTGCATTTTTTTCATCTTGTAAAATAAACGCAGTGATCACTATCGAGAATAACTGCTTTTCAAACGTTATGTTGATGACTTCGCCTATTTTAGTTTTATAAGTATGCTGCTGATTAAATAGTTTAAGCTCGCCGTTTGCTAATTGCTCAACATACAAATAGGGGGTGTGCAAAGGCAGTTTTAACCTTATAACATTTAAACTGCTTTGCTCTTGCACTGCAATCCACTCACCTTCTTTATAAAGCGTATTAAAACGCGTTATGCCCTCGGGCTGTAGTACAGAGTCTTTTTGTATTAAACACGTCCTGCACCCGTTTACACGCCTTTGCTGCCAATTTACTGGCTTGTTATTATAATAAAGTGCATCAGTTAGTAACCATTCACTATCATGGCTTTTACCAGTGTTATGTGTGGCGTTTTGGCTACACGCAGCGATAAAACAAATAATAGCACCTTGCAAGAGGACTGCTTTTATAAATCGGTAGCTCATTTAGTGCTCTTTAATTGCTTTAATTTGGTTGATTATAACCTCGCTTGGTGCTGCTTCTTTTATATAGCTAGGCAATGAAGTAGAAACAGCTTGAACACGTTGTTGTTGATACTGTTTATGGCTCATTGTATTGGCAACACCAAATCGATTGCCTGCACTTTGCGAGTAAAACTGCAAGTTGATCATGCCCCACTCGTCAGCGTCGGTAAGTACAGTAATTTGCGAGTCTTGGTTTGCATCAAAGTTAGTCAATGTATCACCAAATATTGCATTGCAATTATAATCAACTGCCTCGGAGCCTGGTCTATTTAACCCGGCGCTTTCTTCAATAGCACTTTCATTTATATCTGCAGCACTACCGTTTGAATAATCAATTATAAAGTCATCTGTCGAGCCCGTTTGATTATTAGTATTTGGTACAAGGTCACAATTAATATTATTGGTATAAAACCGATCGTAATAACGGTCGCCTTCATTATTGCCTATGCTTGCAAGCCCCGTTAATTGATATAAGTAATTCATTGAGCTTAAATGGTTTGGCTTAAAGTTCACTTCTTCATCGCCACCATGGTAAAGCCCTAAATTATGGCCTAACTCATGAAAAATAGTAGATGCTTGGTAATTGTTCGTCACATTTTGTGATGTTTGATCATCAACCGATAACCCCCAACCGCCCATGGTCAACATTAGGTCATTACCACTTATTTCAGCAATACCCGAGCCACTAATGCTGCCGTCTTCGTTACCACTGTTTGCCATTAATAAATAATGAAAAATCGGACGGCGCGTTGTATCGGCATATTCCATTTTATAAGCAAATAAATTAGCTGTGCCTTGATCATATTCAAAGGGCGTGTAGCTGTTAAATGGTACGGTTGTACCGCCCCCTAAATCAAAGTTAGCGGTAGAAATACCCGTGCTTTGATCAAACAAATCGCCCACATCAAAGTGAACCATGTAACCATTAGATGCAAATACACTCACTACTTTTTCAAGTGCTATGCGCTGTGGCGTAATACCTGGATCTGTACTGTCCATATAATCAATTTCTATAAATATATCTTTTTGATTTTCACGTGCTCCCCATTCATATAAGGGTAGCCCGCCAAAGGTTGAGCCTTCTTGCTCAGCACAATCTGGAATACCATCTAAATCAGTATCGGTATCACAGGTAACATCGTTTTGCCCTGCAGGCGTATTAAAAACTGAGTAAGACCAATCGCCTGCTTGGTTAGTATCTGTTGCATTAAGCACTCGTTTTAAACTTGACCCTTGTTCAGCCTGCATTGCTGGCGCATTGCCGCCTTGCCACTGCGCGGCACTAACTGGTTGCTGGTTAGAGTTACCAAATTTTACAAAGTCGATTGTTTGTGTTGCTGCGCTGTTTAATAGCTCTGCATAGCCATTTATATACCAATAAGGACGTAGTTCATCGCTTTGGTTACCCACCAGCACAATTTTAGGGTTATTAAGTGCCGCACTGGCTAAAAATTCATCACCAAAGCGGCTTTGCAGTAAAATATAACTGCCGTTTTCTACTACTTTATTGGGTAAAGTAAATACTTGCTCGGCGCTTACTGAACTATCAAGCATATTAATTGCGCGCGTTTTTAATGAGTAATTTTGTAAATTAACAGCCTCTCCAGTGCCATTATAAATCTCAACCCAGGGCGTATCATTAGTAAATTGAACCGATATGATTTCAGTTATTTTTAAATCTTGGGTAGACGTAGTAAACTCACTCACTTGACCAGCTATTGAAGCAGTGCCGAAGAAATTTACTAACTGATCAGTTAAGCGGACTTTGTATAGCGTGTTTTCTAAAAAATTAGCGCTTAGGTTAACGCTTTTAAAATACTCATTCGATTCATCTGGCCCATCAGAGATACTTTCTAAATTCAATGCCACACAGGTTGCAAAATCATCACTTGATACCTGAATACTGCCTTCACAACTACCCGCGCTACTATTAACAGTTAACGAACTACTGCGCATTACATCAGAGAACGTAATGCTAAGGGGGGTGTCAACCAATACCGGTTCATCTGATCCATTAGGTGTTATTTCTGTCACCGTTGCTGCGCTGGTATCAACAATTGTCGTATTAAGTAAAAAATTAGTGCTGTCTTCACCGTCACTGGCTATCAGGGTATAGCTTTTTGCAGAAATACTATTTACAGGCGGTGTATAGCTAAAGCGCAGCGCTTGGGCATCAATAACGCTCACTTGTGCCCCTTCTAAATCATCTGGAAAGATAATTTGTACCGTATCCCCATCGATGTCATTTACTGATAAATTAAATTCAGCACTTAAGTTGTACTCCACTTCAAGGCTTACATCATCAGCTACAGGTGGAGTATTTGGCGGCACCACAGCAACTGTTTTTTGGGCACTGTTAGTTGCATCGTCGTTATCTTTAACTGTGGCTAGAAAGGTAATATTAGTATTTTGAGCAACTACGGGGGCAATAAACGTTATACTAAACTCTGTTTGCGTAAATTCGACCACGGGGCCGTTTGTTTGCTGCCAGCTTATTTCGTTAATAGTGCCATCGTCGTCTTGCGCAGTGGCTGTTATTGTGACTGACTCATTTTGCATTGCCTCCTCAGGCCCTGCTAAGGTAATACTAGGCGCACTGTTTAATTGCGTAATAAGTACCGTTGCACTGCCTTGCACAGTGCCTCCTGCATTATCAGTTACAGTAACAGTAAAACCTAGCGTTTCGTTTTCACTCACATTCGGTGCAGTAAAGTTTAATACACCTTCGGTTTGGCTAAATTCAATAGAGGAACCAGCAGATTGCACCCACACTATGCTGGTAATCGTGCCGTCGATATCTTGTGCATTAGCCGTTAAACTCACTTGGGTATTAGCCAGTGCGCTGCTTGGGCCTGTAATGTTTACCGTAGGAGGCGTGTTTTGGACAGTAACCGTGCCTGAAAACACCTGCTCTGTTGTCGCCCCGTCGTTATCGGTTACTAGCACCGAAAAGCTAAAATTAGTGTCAGTATTTACATTTGGGGCAGTTACCGTGAGTGTGTTGCCATTGGCTGTAAAGGTAAATTCAGGCCCCGATAGCTGCTGCCACTGGTAACTAGAAACCTGCCCGTCGCTATCGCTTGCTTGAGCTGTAATGGTAAAGGTTTGGTTAGCAACAATAACACTGCTGCTAACATCAATACTAACGGTAGGGGCAGTATTAGCAGTTGAACCGCTGTCTGAGGAGTCACCATCACTGCCCCCGCCTCCGCAACCGGCTATTAAAAGTGATAAAAAAAGTAATCCTAGCCATTTGTAAACATTATTTAATACCACTTTTATGCCTCTATGATTTAGCTATACAAATTTTGGGGCACCTTAACAACGTTTAAATGAACGGTGATTTCCTCACGATCATGATACAAATGCTTTGCTTGCAACTCATAGGTTATACCGTACTTAGTAAGCTCTTCTTTGATCATCGTCAGGCATTCATAAACACTATCAAAGCGTTTTTTCATAGGCAGCTTTAAATTAAATATAAGCTCTTTGGCGTATGCGTTTACTGCCCAGTCAATCATTAGATTAGTCACTTTGGTTGGTTTTTCCACCATATCGCACACTAACCAATTAATATTTCTTTTTTCTGGGCGATATTTGAAACCATCGGCTCTAAAATGTTTAACTTGGCCTGTTTCCATCAAACTATCGTTCATTGGGCCATTATCTATTGCGCTCACAAACATGCCTCTGCGCACTAATTGATAGGTCCAACCGCCAGGGCAAGCACCTAAATCAACCCCTCGCATGCCTGGTTGTACTCGCTCTTCACGTTCTTTCTCAGGAATAAAAACATTAAAGGCTTCGTCAAGTTTTAACGTTGAGCGGCTCGGTCCATCACTTGGCATACGTAAACGTAAAATACCCATAAAAAATGGCGAATTATTATAGCTATACGAATACCCTACATACGCGGCATTATTGGCTAAAAATAGTACATGCATCACTGGGCGGTTTGCTTTTGGCTCACGCAATACCGTGTTTTGTTTTTCAAGTGCTTTTTTTAGTGGTGTTGATATTTTTTTACAAAAGGTCAGCAGCTCTTTGCCTTCGTTAGTATCGGGGGTTTCTACACGCAATTCACTGCACAATGGAAAATCCTTTGCGGCTTCTTTTAATGCCGTCACACGGTCCTCTACCGGCATATTTTCAATCAACGTACCTGCAAACCACTGGCGCGCAAATACCATATTTTTAAAGTCGACCTTTTTGATTATTTCGTCGCTGTGTTGCGCTTCAAAACATTCATAAATCACGTAGCCGGTATTTGGTTTGGCTTTAACATAGCCGGCAAAACCTTGCTCGGCAGCATGAAACGTTATTTCAGCAGCCGCATCGTTTTCAAAACCACTACGACAATAAATCACAACACTAGACATATTAACCCTTAAACTCTTTAAAACTTAAATCGTGCAACTTGCACTAAAATAACAACCCAACCAATTATAAAACATAACCCACCTAATGGGGTTATTGGCCCTAACCACTTCATGCCGCTGAGGGCTAATAAATACAAACTGCCACTAAAAAGCAGCGTACCGGCAATAAAAAAACCACCCGCCATAGTTAAATTAATACCCCACTTAATTAAAATCGCTACGGCTATAAGCGCTAGGCCATGCATCATTTGATACTCAGCTGCGGTTTTAAATACCCCAAGTGAATACTCAGTTAAACGACTTTTTAAGCCATGCGCGGCAAACGCCCCTAACATAACCGACAGCATGCAAAAAAAGCTGCCTGTAAGTAAACATAACTTAATCATAATTGCTCCACTCTATTGGCTATAAATTTACCTGCTTCACGCGCCGCTGTTTCGCGGTTTTCAAGCTCGCTCACTCCACTTTTTTTACGCGGTTTGAGTGAATGATCACCATCGCTAAGCCATACAAAGCTTGGCTGTTTTGGCATAGAAAGCGTTTTAAGCTCTTCGCGAGTGCCAAAGGTATCTCGTTCGCCTTGTAATACTAAAAACGGGCAAGGTATGTCTGCAAAGTGTTCGGTGCGTAACTTTTCGGGCTTACCGGGTGGATGAAACGGATAGCCAAACGCTAATACACCTGCAATCGGTTGAGTAGAGGTACAGGCAAGCATAGATGCCATACGCCCACCCATCGACTTGCCGCCAATAAATAACGGTAAATTAGGCTGCGCATGTGTTAGTACTTGCTCGTAATAAGCTAACAGTTTAGGGGCTCGCTCTGGCGGCCTACGTTTTTGTGTTTGTTTAGCAATTTGCATGTATTCAAAATCAAACAAACCTACATCAATACCCTGCGCACTAATGAGTTTAGCCATCTGCTGCATAAAATCAGAATCTGAACCAGCCCCTGCACCATGTGCAAATATAAACTGTGCAATAGCCGGCTGCGTTGCGCTTTTAAACCATTCAATCATTATTAATACTCTTGTTCTTGTTCAACCAAGCTGAGCATCCAATCTTTAAACGAGACTATTTTACCCAGCTCTGTTTGCGACTCTCTGATCACTAAGTAATACGCATTTTTGCTTTCTAAACTGTGACTAAACGGGATCACTAAACGACCAGCATCTATATCGGGTTTGGCAAGCACACTATTGCCTATTGCTACCCCTTGGCCGTGCACCGCGGCCTGTAGCACCATTGATGAGTGGCTAAATATAGGGCCTTGATTCACTTGAACGTTGCGTACACCCGCCGTTTTCATCCAAGTTTTCCAGTTACGCCGTGTGGTATCGTGCAACAGCGTGTGTTGAGCTAAATCACTTGGCTCATTAAGCGGCTTATGACCGCTTAATAACAGCGGGCTGCATAAAGGCACTAAATACTCTGTGTGTAGTTTGTAAGTTTGAACCCCGCTCCAATGCCCTCTGCCATAATAAATAGCAATATCTACATCATCACTTAATGAATTTTCATCTTGGTCTTGCGCTTTTATACGCACATCTATTTCAGGGTGTAGCTCATTAAACAAACTTAACCGAGGTACTAACCACTGAATCGCAAAACTAGGAGTTAAGCTTACGGTAAGTGACCCCTTTGCACCGCGAGCAAGTAGCTTTTCGGTAGCATCTATTAACTGCGTAAAAATCTCTTTTATATCTAAAAAGTACCCTTGGCCTTCTTCAGTTAACAACAACGAGCGGTTTTTACGTAAAAACAATTTTAGGCCTAAATGTTCCTCAAGTGTTTTAATTTGGTGGCTCACTGCTGCTTGCGTTACATACAGTTCTTCTGCTGCTTTAGTAAAGCTTAAGTGGCGTGCCGCAGCTTCAAAAGCTTTAAGTGCGTTTAATGGAGGGACTCTTCTTGACATAGTAACCAAGCTTAGAATTAGTTTTTCTTATGCGTAAGATTATATACAGCATCGTTGTGCGTGTATATTAAAGGAATAAAAAAAGCGACCTAAGCCGCTTTTTAACTATTACCTAAATAGGTGTTAAATTATAAATCGCTTGCGCTTGTATCAAGTGGTGCAAAGCTTTTAATTAAATCATCTACCGCTTTCATTTGCGATAAGTACCCTTCAAGTTTGCTAAGTGCCAATGCACATGGACCATCACACTTTGCTTCATTAGGGTTAGGATGCGCTTCAATAAATAAGCCCGCTATACCCAATGCCATGCCACTGCGAGCAAGCTCGGCAGCTTGTGCACGGCGTCCATCAGCAGAGTCTGCTCGCCCGCCTGGGCGTTGTAGCGCATGGGTTGCATCAAAAATAACCGGTGCCATAGCTTTCATATCATCCATACCTAGCATATCAACCACTAAGTTGTTGTAACCAAAGCTTGAGCCGCGCTCACACAGTGCAACATTGTTGTTACCCGCTTCATTAAATTTAGTAATGATATGACGCATTTCATGGGGTGCTAAAAACTGTGGTTTTTTCACATTAATAATGGCACCCGTTTTAGCCATAGCGACTACTAAATCTGTTTGGCGTGCTAAAAATGCAGGTAACTGAATTACATCAACCACTTCAGCAACAGGCGCAGCTTGGTGTGGTTCGTGCACGTCGGTTATAAGCGGAATATTAAAGGTATTTTTAATCTCTTCAAATATTTTTAAGCCTTCTTCCATACCTGGGCCGCGGTATGAATTTATTGATGAGCGATTCGCTTTATCAAACGAGGCTTTAAATACATAAGGAATATTTAATTTAGACGTTACTTCTACATAGTGCTCTGCAATGCGCATTGCTAAATCGCGCGACTCTAAAACATTCATACCACCAAATAATACAAATGGTTTGTCGTTTGCCAGCTCAATGTTATTAATATTAATTACTTGGTTGTTCATTTAAATTCCTTAAGGTGCAACTGCTTGCATCATTAATCCACAAATGTAGGCCATATATGTACCTACACCATACCCTAGTACAGCTAATAAAACGCCCACTGGCGCAAGCGAAGGGTGAAACGCAGAAGCCACCACAGGCGCCGAAGCAGCGCCGCCAACGTTAGCTTGCGAGCCCACCGCCATATAAAATAACGGGGCTTTTATTACTTTGGCTACAATCAGCATTAAACTTGCGTGTGTTAGCATCCAAATAGCCCCAATTAAAAATAATCCTGGGTTACTAAATATAGCGGTTACGTTCATATGTAAGCCAATTGATGCCACTAAAATATATAAAAAGCTCGAAGCAACTTTTGATGCGCCAAACGCTTCTATTTGTCTTACTTTAGTAAATGATAAACTAATACCAATCGTGGTTGAAATAACAATTAGCCAAAAGAATTTACTGTTTAAGCTGTAGTCTTTAGCCCACGCATAATTGTTTGCAAAAAACGGCCCTAAAAAGTCGGCACAAAAATGAGCGAGCCCTGTTATACCAAATGCTATGGCAATAATGGTCATGTAGTCATTAAGTGTCGGCATGCGAGCATGCTGTGCATGGTATTGCTCAACACGGCTTTTTAAATCTTCTATAGCGGTTGTATCAGCCCCTGTTGCGGCATCAATTTTTTTATGGTTTGCGGCCATTAGTAATAAAACAGCCATCCAAATATTTGCCACAATCACATCAACGGTCACCATAACCGAGAAAATATCGCCGCCCACTTCAAACATTTCTTTCATTGAAGCTTGGTTAGCGCCGCCACCAATCCAGCTGCCGGCAACCGTTGTCATACCACGCCAAACAGCATCTGGGCCGTGGCCGCCTACTAAATCAGGGCTAAATACACTCACCACTAAAATTGATAAAGGTCCACCTATCACAATACCCAGCGTTCCCACTAAAAACATAATGAGCGCTTTGGGGCCTAAATTGATAATCGCTTTTAAATCAATACTAATGGTAAGTAAAATTAAACATGCAGGAAGTAAATATCGCGAGGCAACATAATAAATATTGGAGCTATGCCCATCAACAATGCCAAAGGTATTGAGTAAAGAAGGTAAAAAGTAACACAGCAATAATGCCGGTACATACTTATAAAATGCTTTTAGTTTGGGGTTTTCGCTGCTAGAGGTTTTAAAAATAAACCCTAAAATTACAGCAAGCAACCCCAGAACAACAGCATCATTAGTAATTAATGCAGTGTGAGTATCAGCCATATTTGTTCCTATTCTTAATGGTGTGTTTTATTATTATCTTCAAGTTCTTCTAGTTGATGCTGAATAATTTCGATTGCCGGATCGTCCGGGCACTCATCAATAAAAAACTGTAAATCATCGCGTGCCATTTTAGGACAATCTAACTGGTTGAGTAAGTAACCTCTGTCGCGTCTCTCGTACGGGTCATCGCCTAATAGCTCCATTAGCAACTCAACACAAACTAAAGCATGGCCAAATTTATTCTCGCTAATAAACGACCATTTTTGCTGCGCTAAAAACAGTTTATAAACTTCATCGTTATAGATAAGTTCAAGTGGCTCTTGCTCTTGGCCATTTTCTTCATCTGCATTTTCAGGAATGATGTACCAACTTTGTTGCCCACTGCTCGGCTCAATAATGTAGCCTTCTTCATCACTTATAGCGACATGCACGCTAATATCGCCCTGATTAATACACACACTGGCGTCTAAATGCGCTTGCTCAAGCAAGTGTGTTAATAAAATTCCTAATGTGGTTACAGAGCCGCTGCGCATGGTGAGTGTGTAACTCAAACTATTTATTTTATGCTCTGGCACCTTTAAGCCTGAGGCACTAAATAGCCACTTGCTATAAAAAGTATCGAGTAAAGCTTCTAATCTATCGTGAGGGTCTTTTTGCTTAACGCACAATGCATTTATCTGCTGTTCAAAGTCAGTTAAAACAGAAAAAGTAGGTGCTAAGTCTATTTGAGGGTCCCATTTCGATTCTGCATTAATACACCGATAAAGTGGCGGTGGAGTAAATTCATCATATGTATCATCTAAATAAGATTCGTCGTGTTCGTCATACCCGAGGGTGGTCATCAATACTACAACATTTATTAAAAAACGAAGGCATAGTTTACCTAATTTTAAGGATAGTTACCAATCCAGCAAAGCTTTGGCTTATAAATTAAGAATAGTGATGTGCTTTACAAAAAAGTGGCAGCCACGGTAGCTTGTGAAAGTGTGAAGGATTTGGCAAATACAGAGCGGCGTTTGCAGAATAAAGCGTTTGTCTAGGGTGCTGTGCGTGTCTAAAAAATTATACACGCACCGACTCTTAACCAGAAATTCTTATAAAAGTAGTGGCGATTTAGCCGTTGCTAAATACCCTATTGCTAAAATGACCACCGTATTAACCGCCACATACATAATTTTAGGCAGTGTTTTCGTTTGTTTAACGCTAATAATACCTATCGCAATGTAAATCACCACAAGCACTATTTTTTCTAATAACCATAGTTGCTCAAATGGGTTTATTTTGGCCATAAATACGAGTGTAAATGCAGAAATAAGTAACAAAGTGTCAATGCTGTGACTACCAATAAAAACCAATTTATTTTTGGCAAGCTTGCCACTGCCCATACGCGAAAAAGAGCGGATGTAAAATAAAATAACGCTTAGCATAGCAATTGCCATGTGTGAGTGTTTTACTGCTAAATAATCCATAAGCCTCAGTACTTTTTGTTTTAATAAAATTATTATACCAATCCGCATAAGTAAGTGATCTATTTTGAGGATGGAAAAACGTGTTGATAGCAAGACAAAAAATTCGCTATTTAGTTGTTCTCGGCAATTGCTCCTGCATTGCTCTACCTTCTGCATCCATGCAGTCGTAAATAAGAATTTTTTAACGCAGATAGCGACACGTTTAACCCCGCAAAATGATTAGATATTATTGCGGATTGGTATTAGAATCCGTTTAACGTTCAACATGCTCTACGGACTATCTCGGCTATTATGCCCTATAAACCAAAAAGCACATAGCTGCAAACGCTATGTGCTTTTTAATGTACAGTAATAGCTAGCCTTGCTGGCGTTGCACGTTCTCAAATGCAAGTTGTACATTTTGAGAAAAAATCTCAATTAAATTACGTTGCGTATCGGTTATATTTTTAGGGATCCCCGATATAAATAGCATCGAATTATGATTGTACTCGCTGCTACAATAAGCAAATAAATAGTTGTCTTTATAGATTATGCTCTTATCTTCAAGTGCTTTATGGCAGGCTTCTAATTGCTCACTAGGAAGTACATCATCTAAGACTTTACCTTCGCTTTTTTCAAACTCTCCCGTAGCAGAGCGAACAATCAACTTATCATTACTACTGTCTTCAATATTTTGAGCAACCAATGTTGTTGCATAAACGGCTTGATCCGCAATGCCTAGTAAAGAAGTAAGTTGCTGCATTACTCCTTCCATAAACTGCTCAATTGAACGCGTTGCAAAAATATCCCGCGAGGCAATAATGATTTTTTCAAGCCCTTCGCGAGATTGTTCTATAGAAATAATATCGCGATACGAGCGCAGGCTTGACATAATAACAGTAAACAGCTTTTGCGCTGTCAACTCTGTTTTTGATTTGTAATCATTAATATCATAATTAATAATAACTTGACGTTCAGGTGCTTGCCCTGGCTGACCTGTTCTTAAAATAATACGAATATGATTATTGTTAGCTTCTTCGCGGATAAATTTAGCAACTTGCAACCCGGCATCATCGGTTTCCATTACTACATCTAGCAGTACAATAGCGGCATCTGGGTGCGCATTTATTAATTCTTTTGCTTCAGCGCCTGAATATGCGCTTAAAAACTCTAAACGTTTATTCTGAAATTCAAAATCACTCAACGCAAGCTTTGTAACAGCATGAACTTCAGGTTCGTCATCAACGATTAATACTTTCCAAGTGCCAAGCTCTACTTCACTTTCTAACTCTTCTGGCTCATCTGAAAATAAAAAATCACCCATCATATTAAAAGTTCCTTAATGCATTTATAGAACACACATCATGGCTGTTTGTTGTCAAATTAAGGCCATTGTGCGAGCGTTACACGATCGTTATTTCCCAAGTCTTTTACTGTTTTAATATTTATATACGCCATTTGCTCAAACAAATGTCGAACAGCTTCACCCTGTTCAAAACCATGTTCTATTAAAAGATAGCCACTCGCGAGCAAATAGTCACGTGATTGTATGATTATTTGTTTTATATCAGCCATTCCAGCCTCATCGGCCACTAACGCAGAAAGCGGTTCAAAGCGCACATCCCCTTCTTTTAAATGCTTATCGTCGTGCTCAATGTAAGGGGGGTTGGTAACAATTAAATTAAACTGCTCATTTTTCAGCGCGCTAAACCAGTTACTTTGCTTAACTTGCACATTATTAATCGCTAAACGCTGCTGATTACGCGTCGCTAAGGCCACTGCATCTGCTACTTTGTCTACTGCGATAATATGCCACTTTGGCATTTCACTGCCCAGTGCAAGTGCAATAGCGCCAGTCCCAGTGCCTAAATCAAGCACTTTAGCTTGCTCAGGCATGGCAAGCTCTAAAGCGTGTTCAACTAAGGTTTCAGTATCCGGTCTAGGAATAAGCGTCGTGGCATTTACCTCTAGGGGTAAGCTCCAAAATTCGCGCTCACCAATAATATGCGCTACGGGCTCACCGTTTAAACGCCGCTGACAAAATTCATCATATTGGCGCTGCTCATCGCTACTAAGCGGCTTGTCTGGCCACGTAAATAAATAACTGCGAGGCTTTTGAAGAACGTGTAATAACAGTACTTGTGCATCTAATTTGGCACTGTCACTTGTTGGTGCAAGTATGTTTGCACCAACCGCGATTGCCTGCTCAAGAGTGTGACTCACAATTACTCATCGCCCATGGCGGCAAGTAAATCGGCCTGATGCTCTTGCATTAATGGGTCAATAATTGCGCCTAAATCACCAGTTACCACTTCGTTTAAGCGATAAAGCGTTAAATTAATACGGTGATCGGTAATACGCCCTTGCGGGTAGTTGTAAGTACGAATACGCTCTGAGCGATCGCCACTTCCCACTAAATTACGACGTTCAGAAGCTTCTTCGGCTTGGCGTTTTTCATCTTCGGCCTGCTGTAAGCGCGCAGAAAGCACCGACATCGCTTTAGCACGGTTTTTGTGTTGCGAACGCTCATCCTGACACTCAACCACCACACCTGTTGGAATATGAGTAATACGAATTGCAGAATCGGTTTTATTTACGTGCTGTCCACCGGCACCCGAGGCTCTAAATGTATCTACTTTTATATCAGCAGTGTTTATTTCAATGGCTTCTGCTTCTGGAATTTCAGCCATTACTGCTACCGTACACGCAGAGGTATGTACACGCCCTTGCGATTCAGTCTCTGGTACACGTTGTACACGGTGAGCGCCCGATTCAAACTTAAGCTTACCGTACACGCCTTCGCCGCTAATATTTGCGATAACTTCTTTGTAGCCGCCGTGTTCACCTTCATTGGTGCTCACCACTTCCACTTTCCATTTTTGTGTTTCAGCGTAACGGCTGTACATTCTAAATAAATCGCCTGCAAAAATAGCCGCTTCGTCACCACCAGTACCGGCACGTACTTCTAAAAATACATTGTTGTTATCTTTAGGATCTTTAGGAAGCATAAGCACTTGTAGCTCATCTTCTAACGATAAAATTTGCGCTTTAGCTTCTTTGTATTCTTCTTGCGCCATTTCACGCATATCGGGATCTGAATCTTTTAGCATTTCTTCAGCAGTGGCGACGTCGTCTTGTGCTTGTTGGTATGCTAAAAATGTTTTTACAATTTCTTCAAGCTCAGAGTATTCTTTTGAAAGAGCACGAAAGCGGTTTTGATCACTAATGACCGACGGATCGCTCAGTAGCGCTTGTACTTCTTCGTAGCGTTCTACTAAGGTTTCTAATTTACGATATACAGACTCTTTCATTTAACTGTTATTCCTGATCAATACCTAACATTTTTTTCAACTGAGTTAGTTGAGCCACTTCACCTTTTTTAGCCGCATCTTGAATTGCACGGGTAGGCGCGTGCATTAAGCGGTTGGTTAATTTATTGGCCAACTCTAATATAATTTTTTCTGCATCTTTACCTGTATTTAGCTGACTAACCGCCCGCTCAACAAGTTCAGACTTAATGGTTTGTACGTCGTTTCGGTAGTGGCGAATTAAGTCAACCGAATCGAGAGAGCGAACCCACATTTCAAATTCTTTTACGCGCTCGCTTATTATTAATTGTGCTTGCTGTGCTGCCTGTTCACGCGCGGCCATATTCTCACTTACAATGGCTTGTAAGTCATCAACGGAATATAAATAGGCCGCATCAAGCTCGCCTACTTGGCTTTCTATATCGCGCGGTACAGCTATATCAATAAACAGCATAGGCTTATGGCGGCGCTGTTTTAATGCTTGCTCTACTACCCCTTTACCTATAATTGGTAACGTACTGGCTGTTGAGCTAATAACAATATCGGCTTTGTGCAAACGTTCAGGTAACTGCGCCAGCGCAATCACATCGGCCGACACTTCTTGTGCCAAACCGCGTGCACGCTCAATGGTTCTATTGGCAACCGTAATTTGTTGCGGCTCATTTTGGTATAAATGTTTAGCGACAAGCTCTATTGTTTCGCCGGCACCAATTAATAACACATTGGTTTTATCAAGCTTGCCGTAAATATGTTTTGCTAAATTAACCGCAGCAAACGCCACCGACACAGCACTGGCACCAATATCGGTGTCAGTACGAACCTGCTTAGCGACCGAAAAGGTTTTTTGAAACAACCTATCAAACTTAACGCCTACAGCATCATGTGTTTTAGCGCTATGGTAAGCTTGCTTAATTTGCCCTAAAATTTGCGGCTCACCCAATACCAATGAATCTAAGCCGCACGCAACACGCATTAAATGATTAATAGCAGCATCACCTTGGTGGCAATATATATTTTTGCTCAGTTCATGTTCATCCAGGCCATGGAAACTGGCAAGCCACGCTAGCAATGCTTGGGAATTTGACTGCTCAAGGCTACAATAGATTTCGGTACGGTTACAGGTAGATACAATAACGGCTTCGTTAAAGTCGGCATGACCGCTTAATTGCTGGAGCGCCTCAGACATTTGCTCAGGCGAAAAAGCCACTTTTTCACGTAATTCTACGGATGCGGTTTTGTGATTAATACCAAGTGCTATGATGGTCATATTTGCCAAATATTGCTGCGCCCTACTTTAAAGGCGGCAATTTTACCAAAAATCAGCGGAATATGGAAAGTAAGGAACAACATTTGATTAGACATTATTTAATTTTATTCACTCTTTTTCTGTTTTTAGCGGGCTGCGCCCACAAAATTGATACAAAAACAACGCTTTACGATGATTGGAAACCTCGCTTAGCGGCGCAAAAAACCTGGCAAGCTCAAGGTAAGTTAGCGTTTATAAGTCCTGATGAGCGACAATCTGCAAACTTAAATTGGCAACAAGACGAAAAACAAAACAACTTAGTGCTCACTACGTTTATTGGTACACGTATATTGTCGTTAAAACAAACTCGCACAGGTGCGCTACTTGATTACGACGATAAAACATACACGGATACTAACGCTGCGTTATTATTAAAACGCTTAACCGGTTTTGATTTACCTGTTGATAACGCTGATAACTGGTTAAAAGGCACGTTAACCTCACAAACATTAAAAGTAGACGAACTTGGCCGTGCACAACAAGTTATCTGGTACGATAACACGAATAAAAAATGGCAAATAACGTATTCAAACTATAAACAGCAAGGTGGCTTTTGGGTCCCCGGCAACGTCACGCTAAAACACCAGCAAATTAAAATCAAAATTCAACTCTACAATTGGCAGTTTAATTAAGCATGAATACTCAAACGGCTTTTTCGGTCATTGCGCCGGCAAAACTCAACTTATTTTTACACATCAACGCGCGTCGTGATGATGGCTATCACGAACTAGAAACTTTATTCACCTTTTTAAATTTTGGAGACACACTCGAATTTTCTGCTAATAAAAGCGCTACTATTTTAGTAACGGGTGATACTAAAGACATAGCAGATTGCGATAATCTCATCTATAAAGCTGCTTTATTACTTAAAAAACATTGTCGTATTTCATCAGGTGTGAAAATAAATCTAATTAAACGCCTGCCTATGGGCGGCGGTGTTGGTGGCGGTTCGTCAGATGCTGCCACCACGTTACTTGCGCTTAATAAAATGTGGGATACTCAGCTAAGCATCGATGAATTAGCCAACCTAGGCTTGCAATTAGGTGCCGACGTACCGGTATTTATTCGTGGTAAAAGCGCCATAGCGCACGGTATTGGCGAACAGTTGGTGGACGTAGAATTAGCGCAAAAATGGTATTGTGTAGTACACCCTAATCAACATGTAAGTACCGCTAAAATATTCACCCATCCAGATTTAAAACGCGACACACCAAAAATTTCAGGTGATTGGCGAACCCACAAATTAACCAATGATTGTGAGCCTTTAGTTAAAAAGCTCTGCCCCGAGGTTGAAAAAACCCTGCAGTGGTTGCTAAAATACGCCCCGTCGAAGATGACCGGAACAGGTTCATGTTGTTTTGTCGAATTTGCTAGCCAAGTTCAAGCACAAGATGTACTTGATAACCTCCCCCATACTTGGCAGGGTTTTGTTGCTTCAAGCACAAATGTCTCACCTGCTCATACGGAGCTTGCCGCCATATTCGATCAATGAAGTAACGTACAAGTAATCATAAGTTAACGCGTAGTAGGTTTTACCTATTTACCCGTTAGTCCAAAAATTCAGTGCCTGAGGAACCCTACCGTGCCTGACATGAAGCTCTTCGCTGGTAACGCAACACCTGAGTTAGCTCAAAAAGTTGCAAAACGTTTGTATATTGAATTAGGCGATGCTGTTGTTGGCCGTTTTAGCGACGGTGAGATCAGTGTTCAAATAAATGAAAATGTTCGTGGCTCGGATGTTTTTATCTTGCAATCAACCTGTGCCCCTACTAACGATAACCTAATGGAACTTATTGTTATGGTTGATGCTCTACGTCGTGCATCAGCAGGTCGTATTACGGCCGTTATTCCTTATTTTGGTTATGCACGTCAAGACCGTCGAGTACGTTCTGCGCGCGTTCCAATTACCGCTAAAGTTGTTGCCGATTTCTTATCAAGTGTAGGTGTTGACCGCGTTCTTACGGTTGATTTACACGCCGAGCAAATCCAAGGCTTCTTTGATGTACCAGTAGATAACGTATTTGGTAGCCCTGTACTACTTGAAGATATGGAAGAGCGTGAGTTTGAAGACGTTGTTGTAGTATCACCAGATATTGGTGGTGTAGTGCGTGCCCGCGCTATTGCAAAACTACTTCACGATACAGACCTTGCTATTATTGATAAACGTCGCCCGCAAGCAAACGTTTCTCAAGTAATGCATATTATTGGTGATGTTGAAGGGCGCGACTGTATTATTGTAGATGATATGATTGATACCGGTGGTACCTTATGTAAAGCCGCAGAAGCACTTAAAGAACATGGTGCTAAACGCGTATTTGCCTATGCAACACACCCTATTTTATCGGGCAAAGCCGCAGAGAACATCCGTAACTCAGTAATCGATGAAGTAATTGTAACTGACTCAATCCCGTTATCTGATGAATTAAAAGCGCTTGATAAAGTAAAAGTACTGACACTTGCTGACATGTTGGCCGAAACAATTCGTCGCATCAGCAATGAAGAATCTATTTCAGCGATGTTTGAACACTAAAATCACGCATCTGCTTGAACATGTAAGCGCCTTTTGGCGCTTTTTTTGTATGTGTTGTTTATTTTATCGGGGGGTGGTGTTATGATAGCGCGCCTTTTGGGTAGGGACCTTGGTCGCAAAGGCCCTAACACTTTTAATTATTGGAGACATTATGTCTAACGAAACTTATACTTACAACGCTGAACTTCGCGTAGAAACTGGTACTGGTGCGAGCCGCCGCCTACGTCGCGAAGACAAAGTACCTGCTATCCTTTACGGTGCAGATAAAGAAGCGGTATCGCTTACTCTTGCTCATAAAGACATGATCAAAGCACAAGAAAGCGAAGGTTTTTACACGCACATTCTTACGCTAAATGTTGGCGGCGAGTCTGTTGAAGCTATCTTAAAAGATATTCAACGTCACCCATTCAAGCCAAAAATCACTCACCTTGATTTCCAACGTGTAGATGCAACTCACAAACTAGTAACTAAAGTTCCTCTTCACTTCATCGGTGAAGAAGTAGTAACTAAAGCTGGCGCAACTGTTGTTCACCAGTTAACTGAAGTTGAGATTTCTTGTCTTCCTAAAGCGTTACCAGAATTCGTTGAAGTTAACGTTTCTAACTTAGTAGTTGGTGATTCAGTTCACATCTCTGACCTTGAGCTTCCTGCAGGCGTTCAGTCTGTTGAGCTAGGTAAAGGCGAAGGCCACGACCTGTCAGTAGTAACTATCAAAGCTAACAAAGCAGCTCCAGCTGAAGAAGAAGCTTCAGACGCTGCTGAATAATATTTAAGGTCTTGCACCTTGAATTCTATTCAAATGCTTGTGGGCCTGGCTAATCCAGGCCCCGAATACGCAAACACACGCCACAATGCAGGTGCTTGGTTTATTGAAGAACTCGCAGCACGCTACAACTGCACGCTCAAACACGATCCTAAATATCACGGCCTAACTGGCAAAGTGATCATCCAGGGCCAAGAATTCAAATTATTGATCCCCACCACCTACATGAACTTAAGTGGTAAAGCGGTCGGTAGTTTAGCCAATTTTTTCAAAATCCCCGTGGAAAACATACTCGTTGCCCATGACGAAATGGATTTAGACCCAGGCGTTGCCAAACTTAAAAAAGGCGGCGGCCATGGCGGTCATAATGGCTTAAAAGACATTATTGCAAAAATGGCAAACCAAAAAGATTTTATGCGCTTACGCATAGGTATCGGTCATCCAGGGCATCGTGAAATGGTCACAGGTTGGGTGCTTGGAAAAGCCCCCAAAGAAGACCAAGAAAAAATGGATGCAGCGGTTGATGAAGCAGTTCGTTGTATGGAAATACTTGCAAAAGATGGTGTGTTAAAAGCACAAAACAGACTACATTCTTTTAAACCATAATCGTTTAAACGAATCTTAACAAGGTATCTTACTATGGGTTTTAAATGTGGCATCGTTGGCTTGCCTAATGTTGGTAAATCAACGCTTTTTAATGCACTAACTAAAGCGGGTATTGAAGCCGCTAACTTTCCTTTTTGTACCATCGAACCTAACACAGGTGTAGTACCGGTACCCGATCCTCGCTTAGACGAGCTAGCAAAAATTGTAAATCCTCAACGTATTCTACCTACTAGTATGGAATTTGTTGATATTGCTGGTTTAGTAAAAGGCGCATCAAAAGGTGAAGGTTTAGGAAACCAATTTTTAGCAAACATCCGTGAAACGGATGCAATTGGCCATGTAGTTCGCTGTTTTGAAGACGAAAACGTAATCCACGTTGCAGGCACTATTGACCCTGCTGACGATATTGACGTTATCAATACCGAATTAGTACTTGCCGATATGGACAGTGCTGATAAAGCCATTTTCCGTAATGCTAAAAAAGCAAAAGGCGGCGATAAAGACGCTAAAGAGCAAAATGCAGTACTTGAAAAAGTTAAAGCACATTTAGACGAAGGCTTAACACTTCGTTCTTTAGAGCTTACTAAAGAAGAAAAAGCAGCAATTAGCTCAATTAACTTCTTAACTATTAAACCTACCATGTACATAGCTAACGTAGCTGAAGATGGCTTTGAAAATAATCCACACCTTGATCGTGTGCGCGCTATTGCAGAGTCTGAAGACGCGGTTGTTATTCCGGTGTGTGCAGCAATTGAGTCTGAGCTTTCTGAACTAGATGAAGAAGACAAGCTTGAATTTATGGCTGACCTAGGCTTAGACGAACCAGGCCTAAACCGAGTAATTCGTGGTGGATACGAGCTACTACATTTGCAAACCTACTTCACTGCAGGTGTAAAAGAAGTACGCGCTTGGACTATTCCAGTCGGTGCAACAGCACCGCAAGCGGCTGGTAAAATTCACACCGACTTTGAACGTGGCTTTATTCGTGCACAAACCATTGCTTATGACGACTACATTGCCTTTAACGGCGAAGGTGGCGCTAAAGAAGCAGGTAAAATGCGTCAAGAAGGTAAAGAGTACATTGTTAAAGATGGCGATGTAATGAACTTCTTGTTTAACGTATAATTACACTTAAACAACCTGTTTATAAAAACCCGCTTAATGCGGGTTTTTTTATGCCTGTAACAAGTAAGGTTTTATCCAAAAATTAAACGGCCTTAATCACTTTTGGCTTTTGATACCACTTTGCTTAGTTAAGAGATCTATTTTGAGGATGGATAAACGTGTTAATAGCTAGGCAAAAAATTCTATTTAGTTGCTCTAAAAGAGAATTTGTTAACACAGATAGCAACACATTTAGTCCGCAAAATGATTAAGTATTGTTACGATTTACTATTTTACTAACGAGCTATGTTAAATACTCTATTTGACGTGAGAAATACGTATCTATAATAAGCAAATTGCCCTACCAACTGTCGCCACGGTGATTCATATGTAACTTTTAGCGCAATTAGCGCAGCTTATGCCTGCTTAAAATGATTACATAGCCTAGTTGTTAAGTATCATAGCTTCATTCAATAGCTAAAATACGCAATAAACTTAGGCTTTAATACGTCTTGATCGCAAAACGACTACTGAAATACTCAGCAATTTTTGTATTAACGGTTTTAAGTTGTTATTACTTAGTGTACTTTGGCAGTTGATTTGCAGTTAAAAAAACAGCAATTTTATTAAAATTTAGTCTCTTAGCTTAATTTTCCTGCAAACAAACCCTGTTAAGTGTTTTTTTGCAAAAAAGGTGTTGACGGATTTGGGTCATATCAGCATAATACGCCCCGCACTCAGCGATGAAGTGATAACAAAAGAGATGGCTAAGTAGCTCAGCTGGTTAGAGCACATCACTCATAATGATGGGGTCACAGGTTCAAATCCCGTCTTAGCCACCATTTTCTTTTGTTGCTCAATAAAGAGCTTAAAATAACTACCTTCCTTTGATTATTCAAAGTGAAAATGCGGGAGTGGCGGAATTGGTAGACGCGCTGGATTTAGGTTCCAGTATCTTAGGATGTGAGAGTTCAAGTCTCTCCTTCCGCACC
>NZ_LKDU01000033.1:0-43596 GCF_001401855.1 Pseudoalteromonas sp. P1-7a
GCACGCTCCACGTTCCAGTTCGTCGCAGAGCTCCTCTCGCTCCAGCTTGAAAGCAAAACTTTTTGCTTGTCTAGCCCTTTGGGCACGCTTCCGCCCCTAGGTTGCAGTTCCTACGTACTGATGTTTAATCAATTTTAAGGTGTAAAGGGGCAGCTTAGCTTTTACTGCTTAATATCTTTATTATCGACACTTACTTCGATTTTTTGGTTAAGTAAGTTAATAAGTAAAATACTGCGCATGTCGCCGTCGGGCTCTTTGTATATTGCTGCAACGTTATTAAATGTATTGTTATGTACGCTTACTGTGTCGCCTGCTTTTGGTATTGTTGATTCGGCAGAGCTTGTGCGTTCGTATTTAAGTTGCTCTATTAGAGCTTCTGGTACTATTTGGTAACGGGTGCCATAAGATACAAAGCCATTTATGCCGCGCGTATTTTTTACAGCAGAAAAGTTACCGTTTTGAGACTCTAAGCAAATAAATAAGTAGTTTGGAAATAGAGCAGACTGTTTAACAGTTCGCCTGCCTTTGATGAGTTTTTCAGTGGTTAATTTTGGATAAAAAACTTCAATGCCTTGATTTAGTAAGTTGGTGGCTGCTCGCTCTTCTTGGCGAGGTTTACATGTAACTAAATACCAACTTTTCACAGCAATCCTTACTTCATACACAATTGCAACAAACACAACATTATTTTTAACAGCAACTGATTATAAACAATTTAAGTTTCTTAAGTAAATAGCCGTTTAAGGTAAATACGCACTTACTTTGTTAACAGCAGCCATTATATTTGTTGTAGCTATTGCTGTTTATATAATCTAAACCTAGCTTAAAATACGCGCTTAGGCTTACTATTTAAACGCGATATAAAGCCTAAGTGCGCCAGCAAGCAAAGCGCCTACAAGGCTACCCTATTTATAAATTAATAGCTTAAAAGGCTATTGCACAAGGAGAAGAAAAAGAGGAGTAAATGAGCAATGATTATGCAAAAGCAATTATATATTCTTACTACTCTATAACGCAGCGTCTCTTGTCCTCTTTGTGAATAAATCACTAAAATCCCATTGGGCAAAGATAAGTAAATCAATACTTACAAGTAGCAGCGAGTTTACCTCACGTTTAGCTTTATTATTTAAACGTCACATAATGCCTAAGAGTGTTACTAAGCAAGGCTCCTTCAATAACAATACACCTAAGTTTTGCTTAAATTACTGTTTAGCCCTACTTTTAACTTTACTCTTAAAAAACTAAATAAAGATACTTATGCAAATACTTCACCACGGAGCGGTAAATGGTGTAACAGGCTCGTGCCACGAGCTCGTTATTAATAGCCAAACCAGCATACTAATAGACTGCGGGCTTTTTCAGGGGGAAGACGCAAAAGATGATTTATCAATAGAGTTTAATGTTACGCACATTACTGCGCTTATTGTTACGCACTGCCATATTGACCACGTGGGGCGAATCCCCTATTTATTAGCAACGGGTTTTAAAGGCCCTATTTTTACTACGCTTGCCTCAGCTAGTTTGCTGCCACTCGTGATTGAAGATGCGTTAAAAGTAGGCGTTACCCGCGATACAAAAATTATAAATGCGTGCTTAAGTTTGTTAAACAAGCGCATTGTTGCCGTTAATTTTAATACTTGGTTTGCGCTACCTTGCGCCAACGAGCAAATAGCTAAAGCGCGCTTTCAGCGTGCTGGGCATATATTAGGCTCAGCTTATGTGGAAATAGACATAGGCATTAATACAAAGAGTAATAGAAGCCATAGAGTTGTGTTTTCGGGCGATTTAGGTGCGCCTTACACGCCGCTGTTACCGGCTCCAAAGCCTCCTTATAAAGCCGACACATTAGTTATAGAGTCAACCTACGGCGATAAAAACCATCAAGGCCGTAAAGAGCGCACTCAAACACTAAAAAACGTAATTGAACGCGCTGTTGCAGATAACGGTGTGGTGTTAGTGCCGGCATTTAGTATTGGCCGTACACAAGAGCTACTTTACGAGTTAGAGCAGCTAATACATCAATCAGCTAAAGGATCGCCTTGGCGAAAAATTCATGTAATTTTAGACTCCCCCATGGCTGCCAATTTTACCGAGCAATATATTAAATTTAAACATTTATGGGATGCAGAGGCTAAACGTAAAGTAGCCAAAGGCCGGCATCCGCTAGATTTTGAAAACCTAACCACGGTTGATACCCATAGTGAACATATCGCCATTATTAATTATTTAGCGTCGCGCCAAACACCCGCCATTATTTTAGCTGCCAGTGGTATGTGCAGTGGTGGGCGAATAGTAAATTACCTAGAGCGCTTTTTAGGTGACAAAACAACCGATGTATTGTTTGTTGGCTACCAAGGCCGCGGTACATTGGGCCGCGATATACAAAAATATGGCCCCCGCAATGGCTATGTTTTTATAAACAATACACGCCTTACAATTAATGCACAGGTGCATACCATTAGCGGCTACAGCGCCCATGCCGATCAAAACGGGTTAGTTAAGTTTGTAACCGGCATGCGTAAAAAGCCAAGCCATATAAAAATTGTGCACGGCGATAATGAGGCAAAGCGCGCATTAGCAAGTAAGTATAAAGAGGTATTGGGCAGTGAGATTAAAATTGAGATAGGAACTTAATAGGCGTGAAGCTTGCTCGCGCGAAAAGGATACAAAAAGGAATAAAACTATATGGCTAACACGCATAAACGTTTAAAAGGTAGGTGCCCTACCATTAATGCTTTTTATTCCATAACTTTATGTTGCGATTTCCGTAAGCCATTGTTTGCTAATTATTTAAATGCCCGGTTGATAGCTAGAGAGCTTGTTTTATTTTCAAAAGTAATTCTCATAACACTATTTGCTTTGTAATTATGCCTGATCATATACGTTGGCTTTTTCAATTAAATCGTAGCTCAGAATTATCTAACCTTGTCAGAAAGTTTAAGAATATTACAACTTATAGGTTTAATAAGCATAACGGTACAAACGGGAAGATATGGCAAACAAATTATTATGACCACAAAATTAGAGGTGATGAAGATTTAATAGCTCAAGCTAGGTATATAGTAGCGAACCCTTTACGCGCAAAGTTAGTAGACAACATAGACAAATATCCGTACTGAGGTTGTGTTTATTTGTAAAAGCTACGCTTTTAAACGCCAGCAAGCTGTGCGTCTACAACACAATATACACCGTTCATAAAACCCATGTAGGCGTGAAGCTTGCTCACGCAATTTGGTAAATATATAAAAAGCGATGCTTTTAGTGCGCCAGCAAGCAAGGTGCCTACAACACAATAAATATATACCAAACTTGAAAGTACATTTATGCGTGAGGCTTGCTCAAACAAATAGGCTGCAAATTATTAAACTATTGCAGCCTAGCCATTTTAAGAGCCACTTACGTTGGGTAAAGCGGTAACATTGGTTTGGCTATTTTGCTTTTCTTGCCAGTTGAGGTCGCATATTCCGTCGGTAGGAGAAAATGCAGTGGGTGCTTGCAACAACAGTTTACGTATTAGGGGGTGGTCTGTATCATCACAAGCTGCTTTTAATTTGCCCAAAAATGGTTCTAGCTCATGCCATGGCATTTTTATTTCTTGTGCACTTAAAATTCTTGGGTGGTCAGTGCCAATAACATTGTCGCCAATAAGCAGCTCTTCAAATAACTTTTCGCCTGGGCGCAAACCTGTACATTTTATTTCTATATCACCATTTGGGCGCTTTTCGTGCTTAACTTCAAGCCCTGACAAATGAACCATTTTAGTTGCTAAGTCTTTAATTTTAACTGGCTCGCCCATATCTAGCACAAATACATCGCCACCTACCCCCATGGCTCCTGCTTGAATAACAAGCTGAGCAGCTTCAGGTATGGTCATAAAGTAACGAGTAATGTCTTGGTGAGTTAATGTTATTGGGCCGCCCGCTTTAATTTGTTTTCTGAACAGTGGCACAACAGAGCCTGATGACCCTAATACATTACCAAAGCGTACCATTGTAAAACGTGTGGTATTTTGAACCTCAGACAACCCTTGCAGCACAAGTTCGGCCATGCGTTTTGTAGTGCCCATAATATTTGTTGGGCGCACGGCTTTATCGGTTGATATAAGAACAAACGTGTCTACCTTTGCATTTATTGCTGCCGTAGCTACGTTATAGGTGCCGTAAATATTATTACGAACACCTTCAACTACGTTGTGCTCTACTAATGGTACATGCTTATAGGCAGCTGCATGGTAAACAGTTTGCACGTTAAAAGTTGAGAACGTTGATTGAACCAACTTTTTATTTTGTATTGAGCCTAATATTGGCAATACTTCTATATTTAAATTATTTGCGTTGCAGTACTCCGATAGCTCTTTCTCTATTGCATATAAAGCAAACTCCGAAAGCTCAAACAGTACAATTTTTGTAGGCTTATTTTTAACTATTTGCCTACACAGTTCAGAGCCGATTGAGCCACCAGCCCCTGTAACCATAACTACTTTGTTTTCTATATTTGCCGACATTAAATCTTGACGAGGCTGTACAGAGTCTCTACCTAGTAAATCGTCTATCTCTACATCTTTAACTTCATCTAGGTTAGTCGTGCCCGAAACAATATCTGCCATCCCAGGTACGGTCATTACTTGTAGCTTGAACTTTTCTATTGCGTTAAGCACCTCTTTTCGACGGCTTCTTGAAGTGCTTGGCAAGGCAAGTAAAATTTTATTTGCGCATTTTTGTTTGGCAATTTCGGCTATTTGTGAAGGTGCATGCACACATATACCCTGAATTAACGATAAATGCTTTTTAGGATCATCATCTATAAAGGCAACTGGCGAATACTCTGGGCCATTAGCTAATGCAGTTGCAAGTTGGCGCCCCGCTGATCCCGCTCCGTATATAATAACCCCTTCT
Source organism: Pseudoalteromonas sp. P1-7a (assembly GCF_001401855.1). Taxonomy (NCBI): domain Bacteria; kingdom Pseudomonadati; phylum Pseudomonadota; class Gammaproteobacteria; order Alteromonadales; family Pseudoalteromonadaceae; genus Pseudoalteromonas; species Pseudoalteromonas sp. P1-7a. The sequence continues at coordinate 4,896 of NZ_LKDU01000033.1, forward strand.
TTTCGGCGCATTGTTATTTGCCCAACCACAGCGCGTACGGTTAGCCTTGCTCCACCTACAAATAAAATACAAAAGCTCGCATATATAAACGGTACTGTACGCGGGACAGGTGCGCTTAAAAAGAAAGACAAAACGGTTAAGTAAACTGTAGAAAGTACTACACCAGCAATAATGGCCCACATAGCTTGTGTATTCATATAACGAAGCACGGCCCGGTATAAGCCAAGCTTAACAAAACTGAACAAGCTAAGGGGTAATACTGTTGCCAGTAGAATCCATGTGTGTGTATTTTTTAAAACAGCCGTGCTATCTAACCTTAGTAAAAAGGCGAGCCAAAAAGCGACAATAATAAAAATGCTATCTACAACAAGTGATACAACTCTTTTTTGGGGGCGAGGCAAGTTAACTAAGAATTTTAAAAACACAATACATTTCCCTGAAGCTAGCAGTGATACTGCTATTCTATTGATTACAATTTTACTACAAGATGAACAACTATTGCACTTAATAGTTAAAGACTATATGTAAAAGATTATATAGTCTTTATGTATTTGGTTACTTTTTGTAAATTTGTGTGTTATTTGGCTATTTTACCCTATCGCCACTGCCACTTCCTGTGACGGTTTGTAGTATATAAGTGAAGTAGTATTTTAGGTTAAGTGTGGCGATCATTTTTGCATCAGTTTCAGCTAGTAGTTCTGGAGTAGACATATCTATTTCGTTTACTTGTGCTAAGCCTGTTATACCTGGGCGCACATCGTATATATTTTTAGCATCGCGAGCTTGTGTTAGCTCTTCTTGATTAAATAACCCTGGGCGAGGCCCAACTAAGCTCATCTCACCTTTAAGTACATTCCAAAGCTGCGGTAGTTCATCTAACTTTGTTTTACGTAAAAAGCCACCAAAGGGTGTAATAGACGCTGTACTAGCTAAGTGACTCGCTACAGAGGCTGTATCTACGGTCATTGTTCTAAATTTAACTAAAGTAAACGGGTTTTTATTACGGCCAACGCGCTCTTGCATAAAAAGTGGCGAGCCGGTATCAAATAGGCCAATAATATATAAAATAATTAAAAATGGCATAGTAAGTACCAAACCCACTAATGAAAACAAAATGTCGAGCGTACGAATCATTAATTAACCTATTTAATTTTTGCAGATAATTTAAAGCCATTTTCAACTGAGTATGGAGGTACCCAATTGAGTGTTTTTTTGGTGTGCGTGATATCAACTTGTAGTGACCCAATCAACCTATCAACAATTTGTTTTTTCCCTAATACTTTACCAGCGAGTGAAAATAACGTTGTTGGAATTGGGAGTGTTAAGTTTGACTTACCCTGCACCTTAGCCATTAATTGTACCATTTCGGCAGTAGAAAGGTCATGATCATCACTTACTAAAAACACTTGATTAGCCGCATTGGGGTGTTCAACACACACTTTTATAAGATCAACTAAATTATAAACAGATACTAAGCTTCTTTTATTGTTATTGATTGATCTAAAAGGTAGAGGAAAACCTTTATTAACTAAACGCATTAAAGATGCAAAGTTAGCCTTTACACCTTCTCCATATACTAAAGGTGGCCTTATTATTACTATTTCCATCCCCGTTTGTTGCCCTAAAGCGAGCAATTGCTGCTCAGCCTCTGCTTTTGAAATGCCATATGGATCTTCTGGGGCGCATTCTTGTTCATTAAAAGGCTTACGACCTGTCGTGCTTTCGCCATTTACTTTAATAGTACTGATAAATATAAATCGCTTTACACCTGCTTTAGCTGCTTGAGAAGCTAAATTTAAGGTTCCTTTTGTATTTACAGCTCTAAATTCATCTATTGGATTTGCTGAGTTATCATCCATTATATGTACGCGAGCGGCGCAATGAATAAACACTTTAACTTCACTTAAATCTAAATCTTGAACTGGGTTACTAAGATCAAAAAATTGATGTTTGTAGCTACCCGTAATTGACTTGCGTCCTAATAACACGCACTCTTCGGTGTTTATTTTTTTTAGTAGCTCTGTGCCAACAAAGCCACTATAACCAGTAATAGCGATCATAGTTTATTATCCAGCAATCCTTTATATATTTTGATGTGAGAATCCACTACAGCTTTAACATCAAACTCTTTTTCTGCAAATACTCTGGCTTTAATCCCCATTTCAATACGTTGTTCTGGGCTATTGATTAATTGAATAAATGCATTAGCAAGTGACTGCCCATCCATTGGGGGTACTGCGAGTCCTGTTTCGTTGTCTATAATTGCGTCATTACAACCTGGGTTTGTAGTCGTTACTATAGCTCTACCACATGCTGCAGCTTCAATGAGTACTTTTGGTACTCCCTCACCATAAAATGATGGAAGAGAAACAATATTTACATCAGAGAAAATATTTGGAATGTCGCTGCGGTGGCCTAAATAGTCAATTATTCCCTCATCTACCCATTTATCGATTTCAGATTGCTTTATTGTATTTGGGTTTTCTAGGTCCGGCGTTCCTATAAGCAAAAACTGTGTATTAGGAAACTGGGTTTTAACCGCTTTAGCAGCCTCTATATATTGATAAACACCTTTTTCTCGTAATAAACGACATGCCATTGCGATTTTAATGTGCGGGCGGTTTATTTCAGGGATGTGATTATAAACAGATAAGTCAGCCCCAGAGCCTTTAATAAGCACTTTATCGCAAGCCTTAAGATTAGCGACTTCTGTTAGTATTTTTTCATCCGATCTATTTTGAAAGATAACGGTTTTATTTTTGTGCGCTAACGCAACTTTATATACCATGGATGCTATAAATTTAGTTAGCTTTGCTCTAAATGTACTTGCAGTAAATACATAGCCCAAGCCTGATATAGCAGCTACAAATGGTATTTTTTGTTTAATTGTTTTTAGTACTAACCCAGCGTATAAAACAGGCTTTATAGTTACTGCATGGATAACAGATGGCTGCTCTTGCTTTATTAAATTACGTATAGCTTTGAGTGTTTTAAATTCATTGCCTATGCTGCCACCACTGCGGGTGAACGGTAGTTCAACAACGTTAAAGCCCATCTCTTTTAGCGCTTGCTTATGCTCGGTAAAATGACAAGCTATAGTGACTGAATATCCTTGCTTAAGCGCTTCTTGCGCTATAGGTAAGCGGTGTGAAATAAAGAACCAGTCCACATTAACTAAAAATAAAAGTTTAGGCATTAGCTCTATCCCTAAGTTGATAATTTGAAAAAGTTTTAATATTTTCTTACTCGTTTGAATTATATAAATACAGGTGCAGGTAATGAATAAATCAACTATTTTGACCAAGCTGCGTGGTAGTTATTAATCATTGAGTTAATACTGAAATTATCTTCAACCCTTTTTCTACATTCCTTTGAACGATTTAACCATTTTTCATTTTGTAATTCTTTTTCTTTAATAGCGCTAATAATAGCGTCAGCTAATTCATTATAATTTCTAGGGCTTACAACCCAACCCGTCGACTTTACAATAAGCCCTGCATCTCCAACGTTTGTTGTTACACATGGTGTTCCGCAAGCCATAGCCTCAGCTAAAACATTTGGAAACCCCTCACCAAAAGAGGAAGCTAAAACATTTATATCGAGAGCATTCATTATGTGAGGTATATCGGTTCTTTGACCTAAAAAAATAACTTCTTCTGTTAATTTTAAGTTATCAACCTGCTCAAATAAAATCTGATTATTTCTCTCTATTTCTCGCCCTATTAAAACGCATTTAAATTTATAACCAGCTTTTTTTACTAAGCTAAGCGCTTGTAATAAATTGTGATGATCTTTTTGTGGGTTATACCTGCCAATCATACCTAAAAGCAATTTAGATTGCTCAAGGCCAATACTATTACGGAATATACTTGCCCCAGCGTTATTGACTGTAAATAAATCTAAATCGTAGCCATTGCCAATGACTATCGACTTTGAACTATCGTAACCTAACTCCTCGTGGGTAGCTTTAGCCTGTTCCGCACAATAAATAATTTTTTTAGGGACCCATTTAGAAAGTATTGAGCAGGCTTTAGCGACCAGTACGAGCGCTTTTTTAGAGTGTTCTACTTCTATTGTTGAATGTCGCACATTCCAGTAAATTGATTTTGCTCGAGCTAACTTAGCAACTATCCCACCAATTAAATCGGCATGATACATCCATGTCTGTATTACGTCTGCATTTTGCTGTTTAATTAATTTATACAAGTTAAATAAGCCATTAATAGAAATTCTTCCTGATGGCATATTGAGACAGTAAACACTAATCCCCTCAGCCTCCAATAAGTCAGCGTATTTACCCCTACCAATTAACGAAACCACAACATGTGTATTGTGCTTATCTCCTTTACAGAGCCTGTACAAAACGCCTTCTGCTCCACCATTTTCTAAACCTGTAGAAATATGAATAATTTTTTTCATTACAACCCTGTACCCCAGCCTAACCAAGGTTCTTTAAATCTGAGAATCCACGTTATTAACGTAAACGATATTATTAATCCAAAAAAGCAAAGCCTTCGCCACGAAGTTAAGCCTAAACTTGCTAATAGTACTATTACGACTGAGCTTTCGAAGATTCTCCCTGTCACCTCTATCAAAAAGTAGGTGGATAAATAAAAAGCTATTACACTCATAGCAAAAGCATTCTTTTTAGCGAATGTTCGCCCTTGCAAATAATACAAAGTAAAAACACATAACCATAAAACAAAACCCAAACCGCTGACCGAGCTGGCACTAAATTCATACACGCTTGCTTGCCTCGCCCCAACTGCACCAGCTAAAAAGCCCAGGCCCACCCCTATCGTTAAGCCGAATAAGATAATTGCTATTGTTCTTATGTCACTTGATAACTTTACATCTCTAAGAATGTGAGTAAAAACATATAAAAATAATATAAAAAAGAAACTAGCATGTATTAATGGAGTTAAAGCAAAAAAGAACCATCGCCACGAGCGCGATTGACAAAACCACCCCAGCAGAAATAGGCTGATAGCAAACCCTTGCCTAATATGCACAACATATTTAGTTATCACTTGCGGAAAAAGTAAAATAAAAACGAGAAAAAAGATGTACCTTGGATTTATCTTAAGTATTACGAACGCAGAGCTAAAAGCTGAAAAAAAGATTATTGTCGCTACAACTTGTTCTGGAGTTAAGAAGCGGCTAAATATGAAGTTTAACCCCAGCCACACAGGTTCGTTAAAAAAGCTAGAAATTACGCCGCTAGACCAGTACCTAACAAATATTATTTCTGGATTGCTTGCATATTCGATGTAATTTAGCCTGTCTTTTATAGTCACATCCATTGGTATGTAATTAGACAGCACTAATGCGTATAAAAATGCGAAAGTTAGTACCACTAAACTATAAATTAGCTTGGTGTTTCTATATTTTATTAGCTGTTTATCAATTGAAGTCATTCTACTAACCTAGTTAGATATTCTTTAAGAGTTTTGAATATTTTTTCATAACTTCTGACACTTTATTTTTTTTAGCCGTTTCCATTACCGCTTTAGAATCAAATTGAGTATTTAAACTTTTGTCTAAATAGGATACGAGGCTATCAATACTTTGATACTCTACAAGGTAGCCATTAATTCCTTGGTCTATAATTTCACGTGGACCACTAGGGCAATCGAAAGAAACGACAGGTGTACCTAAGGTAATAGATTCTACAAGTACATTAGGAAAACCTTCGTAAATTGAAGTTAGCAAGGTGACTTTAGCATTTAAATAATAGTCGAGCATGTGAGACTGAAAGCCTTCAAAGTCTATATTCCCACTGATCTTAAGCTGTTTCGCTAAGCTTTTAAGCTCATTTTCGAGACTGCCTTGCCCTACTATTTTTAGCCGTAAATTTGGATAGCTTTTGTTTAATTGTGCAAACGCCTCTAATGCAAAATGAAAGGCCTTTTGTTTTTCCAAGCGCCCTACACACAAAATATAGTCCTGCTTGTTATTGTTTTCTTTATTGTGGTTTTCAGCATACTCTTCAACATGCTTAGCTACGGGATTTAATATTACACTGGTTTTGCCCTTTAATTCAGGAAACGTGGTTAATAAATCCTCTTGCATTGCTTCACACTGATTTATTACGTGATCTGCTTTGCAGAAATAATGTTGAATTAATGGATTAGCGATATATTTACGCCATAGCCCTTTACCTTGACCACTAGATTGAGAAAAAGTATTAATATTACGCGCGATGACTTTTATATTAAGTCTTAAAATACTTTTTAATAGTATAAGTAATACCGCTAGTTCATATTTAAATACTACTAATTTTTCTATTTTTGTTTTACGAATATACTTTAATAGCGGAATAATTGCATACCTTGCATTGGCTGCATTTAACGATATTAAATTTACGTTTTCGTTAACACGCTCTAGGTACGCTGCATTCTTTAAATGTAATACAATTAGGTCAACATCCCAGCCGCTTTGTGCTAATCCGTTTGCGACATTAACGCAAACACCTTCGGCTCCGCCTCCAGCTAAAGAGCTGACAAAAAGTGTTATTTTATTATCTTTCATTTAAATATCTGCATTTGTTTTTCCACATAGATAATAAGTAGAGTCGGTAAATTAATCTGCATGAAAGTTGCGAGTACTTTGTGTTTTTATCCATAGATTTTTTTAGTCTGAGAATAATGCGGTCGACTTCACTATGATTCCATAAAGAACATTTACTTATTTCAGTCGTAATAATATCCCAATTATTATTCACTATAGCTTTAGTGTCATAAGACCAGCCCATCTTACCTATTTCATCAGAGTCGATATTGATTTTCTCTTTTAATAAATCTCTTAAAATAAGCTTATTTTTAAAAGTATGACGATCAAATAAGTACTCTTCTGGCATGGCTGCAAAATATTCTGCAACCCGCTTAGTTGCAAAAGGGAGTACTATTTGTGCACCTAAGTAATCTGTAAAGTTAAATAATTTACGAATCATTTTTTCGCTAATTACTCGTGTAGAGTAAATATCAGATTTAAAATAAAATAAATCCCAACTCTTTCTCACATTTGACTCTTTCCTCCAGTACGCATAAGTCGATACTGTTTTTGGAAATACTTTTCGGCTATCTTTTAATGAAAATCCAGATTGGCCAAACCATTCAGCTGGTGTTCTAAGTAATGAACTATATTTATTTTCTGAATCTATAAACTTTCTAAAAAAAGAAAGCTTTGAGGTGTAATTACTGACTTTTGTTTTTAAGTTATCTTTAGCCGAAGGTGGGCTGATCATATGGCTGTCGTTGCCATCACCAAAAATTATATTGGCATTAAATAGTTCCGGTAGTTGCTTTGCATATAAAGGATACGCTAGACATAAGTTATCTACGCAAGGGAACGGTGCTTTTGTAAAATACTCTTCAATGTATTTTAAGTGCTCATTATTTAGCTCATCAACTTCGTTTAATACTTGATGTGAAAAACCCAATTTTTTAGCAATACTTTTACTAATTTGGCTTTCATCTAAATTACCCTTTGAGCAATGCGTAACCAATGTAACTTGATCTTGTAGGCCCGCTTCAGCAAGCGCAATAGCAATACTATTACTGTCCTTGCCTGCACTATGAAAGAGAAACGTTTTTTTGTTTTTATTTAATTTGCTTACTGTTTCTTCTGCTAAGAGTTTTACAATATCATCAAGATTAGGTTTTTTATAAGTATCAAAGTCAGCTCTTTTATTGGCCATAAAAGGAAATTCATGGCTGAAATCTATAACAATTTCATTATCTACAGTTTTTACCTCGGCTGTATCACCTATCCCTACAATAAAAACACCTTGGTAAGCTGTCATAGGTGGTGGAATGACACTACTTTGTAGCAAAAAAGAAATACCTTCATCTGATACTTTTAGAGGCTTTGTAACTCTTACATCATCAAACAATTCTGTTACAGAGTTAGAGTAAAGCAGGGTCTTTTTATCTTCAGATAAATATATGTATAGTGGTAACTCACCAGCTAAATCAGACGAAAGCTTTAAACATGGGTTACCTAGGCTGTATTTAGCAATCATTATATGACCCTTTCAAGATCTCTAAATTAAAATCACTTTTCATTTAATGCTCTAAAATCTTCAAATTGCGTCCTTCTTGGATGCTTTTTGTTATATTTCATATTAAACCTGTCAGCTGTTCTTGAGAGTAAATATATAAAGCGATTGTACTTAAAATTGCGTGTAGGCATTTCGATACTTTTTAAACTATCTAGTGACTGTTGACATGATTCATTTGTAAACTGCTCAATGCAATTTACATGTTTAGTTTTTAAATCTAGCCTTAACTTTGTAGGCATATCGATATAGTCGGCAATCATTTTTTCGACAGAGAATAGAGGTAAATCTAGGCCCTTGCGTGTATATTGATGCATGTAAACATCACAAAAGTAGCCATAAGTTTTGGGTTCAACAAAATTTTGGACACCTACAATAGAGGGGATACCGAGAGCAGCTGCTTGCACTATCGCTGTACCATCCCCAATAAACATATCGCTATTACTAACCACCTCATCAAACTTTGAATAATCCAATGTTCCTTTTAATTTTATAGAGTTAGAAACTTCAAATTTCAGTATTTTTTCTTTTAATTCATCGTATAGCGGGCCATTTCCATAAATATCAAACTCAATATTGTAGCCTTTATTAACTAAATTTTTTATAACTTGAATCATGTAAAAGTTATAGGTTTTAAACTCCACCAATCTACCAATAGCAACCAATTTTAATGGTTTACTTATATCACTAGATAAATGAACATCTTTTTTATCAACCACTCCTAGACTAAATGTATTCGACCTTTTAAATGACTTATTTCTAGTTTTTGCATACAAATCTCTACTCCCAGGGGAGAAAAACAGCAGAGATTGTTCCGGTAGATAATCGAAAATAAATTTTCGATTTATACGTTCATGCAGCGCCACTTTATTACCGCCCCATAAATACTTAATGTAATGGTAAAAGCCCACTGTGATAGGTATTTTTTTATCCATTAACCGGGCAAGCCTTTCGCCAAAGAGTAGCTGCATAGCATCGAAACCGTGAATTTGATCAACGCCTTCCATTATGACTTTTAATTTATTTTTATTTAATGGCGCGATAATTGATAGACGTGAACTTAAAGTCGGCTGGAATACAAAAATATCTTTCGCAAAATATACACTTGCGTATAACTTAGCTTCAGAAAGTAATTCATGATTACTTTGTTTAGGCTCCGATAAAAGTAAGATTGAGGTTTTTAGCCCTAGACGGGCTCTTTCTTTTGCCATACGCACAAAAAAAGTTTCGATTCCGCCAACCGACAATGAACTATAAATAAATAACATTTAATCTCTTCTTTTTAGATATTGCTTAATTGTTTGTAAGCTTGTTTCAATTCTTTGATAAAAAGTAACGCTTACAACAACAAATAAGCCGCCCCAAACAATGTTAAAATATGGCAAATTACCTTGGGTTAACAAACATATACAGGTTGCTACCGTGTACATGGTTAGTGCTATATAAATCTTCAAGCGTGGAAGTGATTGCCATGTTATCGCACTTGCTTCTGTTCTAATCAGGAAAAAAATAAAGAAAGAAATAACAGTTGCTAATGCAGCACCAGCAGCGCCATATATAGGAATTAAAAAATAGTTTAAAATTGCATTCGATAAAAATGCTATTAAAGATGCTAGCATTGCATATGAAGACTTACGCTTAATGCCAATACCGACCCCGGTAGTTTGTGACAACATATAGAATAAAGGCATAGATACACACGCTACTATTAAATATTCAATTGCCTTGTATTCACTAGGTAGAAAATAGGGAACAATAAAAGAGAGTATGCCTACAAGTGACCAAATTAAGCACACTAATAATAATATACTTTCTGTTACTGCTTGAATCTTACTATTGCTAACCCCTTGTTTAACCCATTTATATAAAGTCGGGTGCCATAGATTAGAAAAAACGGTTGAGATTACTGACACCGCTCCCGCTAAAGAAGCAGCTAGCGCATATACACCAAGTTCTTCGAAACCAACCATTCCCCTTAAAAAGAAGCGGTCCATTGTTGTTAACCCCCAGTAAGCCAGTCCCCCTGCAACTAAAGGAAGGCTGAATAACAACGTTTTCTTTAATAAAATGAGATCTGTATGACTTTTTAATGCACTGAACCAAGTTTTCTTTGTTATGAATAAAAAAATTAACAATGAAAATAATATGGCGTAGGTATTCATTTGCATTAAAGTAGTAAAGTTAGCTGATAGACTAAAGCTCATAATTAAGGCTATAAAAAATACGAAAAAGAGTTTAGGTGCGATTTTTGTTGCTGAAAACGCCAAGCCCCTTTCTTCCATTCTCAATAAGTGTGACAAGAAGTTAATCAAGAAGCTTGCAAAAACACCTATTATTAATAAACCAGTTAGTAACTTAGATTCAATTCCGAATAAAAGTGCTGATAATGAGAATGGTGCAACTAAAAAAACTATAGCTGTGAGCGATAATAGCACTAAACCAGGAAGCACGCTTACTCTGAACAAGGCTGCTTTATCTTCCTCTTCATGGTACTCTCTAACATAAGCTTGGTGCATTGCTAAGCTAAAAAAGGATACGGATAGGCTTAACACAACTTGCATCATTGTTAATTTCCCGACATCTTCTACAGAAAAAAACCACGCTACAAATGGAAGTGTAATCAGACCTAAACCTGCAGCTGCTATAGGGCCAATAGCAAAATGCAAGACTTTCTTTAAGTTCAAGCAAAAAACTCCGATACAGCACTAATAACTTGAGCCTGTTCATATGGCGAAATACCATAAAAAATAGGTAAACGAACTAATCTTTCACTCTCTTTTGTGGTGAATACATCACTGCCACTAAATACACTCGCTTGATTTCCCGCCGGCGAGCTATGCAATGGTACATAATGAAAAGCTGAAGAGATGTTACGAGTTTTCAAAAAATCAATAAATTGGTTTCGTATATTAATATTTGCAAGCTTAAGGTAGAACATATGTGCGTTGTGCTCACATTCAGCAGGTATATGAGGTAATTCGACATTATGTTCACTTTTTAGGTCTTTAAATGCTTCATAATATACTTGCCATGACTTCAAACGTGCATGGTTTATTTCATCTGCTCTTTCTAATTGCCCCCATAAGTATGCTGCTTGCAAATCGCTAGGTAAGAAGCTACTGCCTATATCGACCCAAGTATACTTATCTACTGCTCCACGAATAAATTTACTTCTATTCGTTCCTTTTTCCCTTATTATTTCTGCTCTTTCAGCGAATTTGGAGTTATTGATAATTAATAATCCTCCTTCACCGCCACTTGTATAGTTTTTAGTATCATGGAAACTAAATGCTCCAATATCACCTAAAGTCCCAAGCGGCTTACCTTTATAATAAGATCTTACTCCTTGTGCGGCGTCTTCTATTACATAGAGCCCATGCTGTTTTGCCAAGGCTAAAATTGTATCCATTTCACACGCTACACCAGCGTAATGAACAGGTACTATTGCTTTAGTTTTACTTGTTATAGCTGCTTCTATCAAAGACTCATCAATGTTCATAGTATCAGGCCTAATATCGACAAAAACGATCTTAGCGCCCCGTAACAAAAAAGCATTTGCAGTGCTAACAAATGTATAACTTGGCATTATAATTTCGTCACCAGGCTGAGTATCAATTAAAATAGCAGCCATCTCTAAAGCGTGCGTGCATGAAGGAGTCAACAGTGCTTTACTGCATTCTAAATCATCAACAAACCAAGCGTGGCAAAGTTTTGTAAATTTACCATCGCCAGATAGCTTACCTGCTTTCATAGCATCTAGTACGTACTGTTCTTCATTGCCAGTATAGGGAGTCTTGTTAAACTCAATCATTGTTGTGCCTTAAGTATACTTTTTAATTTTTCAATATCTGGTGCTTGGGAAATTATTGAATAGTTCTTTTGTATTTTATCTACAGACCAGTCCCACCACTTTAATTCAAGAAGTATCTCAATAATCTCTTGAGAAAAGCGGTATTTTATTACTCTTGCAGGACTACCTGCAACAATTGCATATGGTGGGACATCTTTAGTTACAACTGCATTTGCACCTATTACAGCACCATCTCCAACTGTAACTCCCCTAGTGATAACTGCCCCTGCCGCAATCCAAACATCACTGCCTATTTTGACCTGACTTTTATAGCGGTCATAAGCTACTGGTTCAGATACCGGGCGTATATCATCTGCAGGATTGTAAAGAAAAGAATGCTGAGTAACACGAGAGTAATCATGGTTTGCCCCACCAATAGATACATTCCACGAAATACTTGTGTAACTACCAATGACTGAATATAGAATCAAAGTGTTGCGCCCAGTGTAACTGTAGGACCCAATTTTGGAACCATCAATATGGTTGTTCCTATCTATTTTAACAGCGGTAAAGAGCTTAGAACTAGCTACTTTAGAAAAGTCTCCTACACTTACGTTTTCACTCAATTGTGACTTAATTACAGTAACACTATTGTAAAGCTTAACACTTTCATGTGTTAAGCTTTCAACTACTCTAGCATGACTGCTCATTTTACAACTAGCTCTATAGAAGATACTAATTCTTTTGCTAATGCTTCGGCTTCAGCACTGGTGTCAGATACAACAATTAAATGCCCTAATCTATCGGGGCCCACCTTAAATGCATTTACTTGATCACCTTCAGTTACATCAAGTTTCAACTCGACTAACATAGGATGGTTTTTGACCCTAGAGGGTATATTTATGCTTTCAACAATACCTTTTTTTTCTGAGAAAATTAATAATGATGCATTAGCCTGCCTAGAAGTTCTTTTTTGAATAGGCAATGAGTTAGCAGTTGCTAGCGCTATTAAGTACTCGTAAATATCAATTCCTTGGTAAAGAGAAATATTCTCTGGTAAACATGTGGCCCCCATCCTAGCGCCTATTTCTAAAATATAAACCTCATTACCACTTACCATTAGATCCACATTAGCAACTGTATTTTGTAAACCAATTGCTTTAACAGCTAATTTTATAACTTCTTCGCACTGAGTAATAACATTGCTCGATAATGTAACTGGTAATGAGTGCCCTATAGGAACACTGATGGGAGGTTGGGTTACTTCATCATTGTGAATAAAAACTTTATCAACCTTATCGCCGCAAATTAGTGCCTGTGCACCAATCTCATAGCCTTCAATAAATTGTTCAACAATAACCTTTGTTGACTGGGAAACTGCTAAGGCCTCATTAAAAGCCGATTCTATCTCGGCTATACTTTCAACCTTTGTAATACCTCTACTACCCGAAGAGTCGATAGCCTTTACCATTACAGGGTAGCCTATAGTGTTGGCTTCATTTTTTGCCTCTGCGATAGTATAAACTTCTTTATAATGAGCTGTTTTAACGTTGTGGCTGATAAAGCATTTTTTCATGAGAGCTTTATCCATACTTCTTTGAGAAGCTAAAAATCCAGTACCAGGCAAATTCAGTTTGTCGACGACATAACCTATTGATGGAACAGCGACATCAGTCCCAGTGGTAAGAATTCCATCAATCCCGTACTTAACGGCAGCTGCTAAAATGGTCTCTTTATCTCTAGTATCTGAATCTACAATATAGTCTGCAATTTCAAGTCCCGGATAGTTTCCTACTGGAGACACTACAATAGCAATATACCCTAACTCCTTAACTTTTTTTATTAGAGGAACTTGATATATCCCTGCACCCAATATCATAATTTTCATAGTTTATTCCAAGTAAACTTTTTACTGCTAAAGTGCTAATAAATACTTTAAAAAGTATATAGCCGAAAGAATGTATTCTTATTATTCAGTTAAAACACTTAAATAATGGCCATAACTATTTTTTTTAAACAATTCGGCACGCTCTTTAATTTGTTCCTTACTTAACCAGCCATTGTTGAAAGCTATTTCTTCTAAACACGCTATTTTGTAACCTTGCCTTTTTTCGATAGTTTCAACGAATTGAGCCGCTTCGAGTAAACTTTCATGTGTTCCTGTATCTAACCATGCAAAACCTCGGCCTAAGCGTTCAACATTTAACTTATTTTGGTTCAAATACATTTCATTTAGGCAAGTGATCTCTAGCTCACCTCGTTGAGAAGGCTCGACCTTTTTAGCCAGTTCAACTACAGTATTATCATAAAAATATAAACCAGTTACAGCAAAGTTAGATTTAGGTTCTAAGGGTTTTTCCTCTATGGAGATTGCTTTTTTGTTTCTGCTAAATTCGACAACTCCAAAGCGCTCGGGATCTTTCACTTGATACCCAAACACCGTAGCACCTAACCCATTCTTTGCATTTTCGACGGCGTTTTTCAATTTAGGTGTAAAGCCTTCCCCATAGAAAATATTATCGCCTAGTACTAAGCAAACATCGTCTTCACCGATGAACTCTTCACCTAAAATAAAAGCCTGTGCAAGTCCATCAGGACTAGGTTGAACTGTATAATTAAGCTCTATGCCAAATTGTGAGCCATCCCCTAATAAGCGCTTAAAAGAGTCTAAATCTTCATCTGTGGTTATGATTAAAATTTCTTTGATACCAGCGAGCATTAACACCGAAAGCGGGTAATAAATCATTGGTTTATCATAAATAGGAAGCAACTGCTTAGACACACCCATGGTAATTGGGTATAGGCGAGTACCTGAACCACCCGCTAAAATTATTCCTTTCATTACATAGCTCCTTTTTATAACTCGCCAAGACGTTCGCGCTGATACGATCCGTCTTGAACGTTTTTGCACCATTGCTGATTTGATAAGTACCACTCGATTGTTTTACGTAGCCCTGTTTCAAATGTCTCTACAGGTTCCCAATTAAGTTCTTTACTCATTTTTGATGAGTCAATCGCATAGCGCCTATCATGACCTGGGCGATCAGTTACATAAGTAATTTGATCAGCATATTTAGTTGCTTTAGGGACTAATGTATCTAATATACTGCAAATAGTTTGTACAACTTCGATATTCTGTTTTTCATTGTGGCCACCTATGTTGTAGGTTTCACCAACCACACCTTCGGTGACTACTTTATACAAGGCACGAGCATGGTCTTCTACGTATAACCAATCACGTATTTGGTCGCCTTTACCATAAATAGGCAAGTCTTTACCTTCTAGGGCATTAAGTATAACCAAAGGTATTAGTTTTTCAGGGAAGTGGTAAGGACCATAGTTGTTTGAACAGTTAGTGACAATGGTCGGAAAGCCATACGTACGCAGCCATGCTCGAACTAAATGATCACTCGACGCTTTACTTGCCGAATAAGGGCTACTTGGTGCGTAAGAAGTTCCCTCAGTAAATAATGGAAGTTCACCTTCTTGTTCATCAGGGTGTGGAAGATCGCCATATACCTCATCAGTTGAAATATGGTGAAACCTAAACGATTTTTTATCATCATCATTTAATGTATTCCAGTATTCACGAGCCGCTTCTAATAAATTGTAAGTGCCTACAATATTCGTTTGTATAAATTCGGCTGGCCCTGTGATTGAACGGTCAACATGGCTTTCTGCAGCCAAATGCATTACTGCGTTTGGTTTATGAGAATTGAAAACCCGATCGAGCTCTGCGCGATTGCATATATCAACTTGTTCGAATATGTAACGACTATCATTTTCAACTAATTTTAATGATTCTAAATTCCCAGCATAAGTTAATTTATCGAGATTAATCACTGAGTCTTTAGTATTTTCTACGATATGGCGTATTACAGCTGAGCCTATAAAGCCTGCTCCACCCGTTATAAGTATTTTCACATTAATCCTATGTAGTAATAACCATTTTTACTGAGCTGTTAATAAGCTTTGTTGAAATAAGTAGACTTCACATGCTTCAAAAATGCTAGGGTCTTGTTACTTTGCGTAAAGAAGTTAAGTAAGTTAATTCAATCGAATAATAATTTTATTCGATTAAAACAGTATTACTTTAGTCGCTTATATAGTTAATTGATTAATCAAATTGACTATAAAACAAACAGAAGTAAACTTACTTTAATCTTTAATCCTAATATAGTGCTTGAGAATAACGACCATACAACTAAAAACTATCCCTAATGCGAAGCCTAAAATTACGATTAAGGTACGCTTTGGGCTGTCTCTAACTTCTGGAACAAGTGCTGGATCAATCGTTTTAAAGGCATATTCATCACGAACACTAGCAAACATAATTGTTTTTGCTTGCTCTTCAATTAATTTATAAAGAATAATTCGTATATCAGCAATTTTAGTATCTTCTAATTGCTTAGAAAGAAAGTCAGCACTTTTTTGTGCCTCCACTACGTCCCTATCTTTCATTTCTTTGTTAATATCTTCGACCAGCCAGTTGACCCATTGCTTAGCAATCAAAGGAGATTGGTGAACAATAGATAAAGTTATCATTGCCGTTTCTTTATTCGTTTTTATTGAAATTAAGTCACTAAAAATTTTATAAGCTTCTTGCTCTGATGGTTTCGATGTAAGTGGAGCCTCAACTTCCCTCAGCCATGTTTTTGAATTGCTATCGTAAACTTCTGGATCATAACTGACACCTTTATTTAGCTCCCACGATTTCACTGCCATTAAATCTGGTAAAATATTATGTTTTTCAATAAAACTTGATACGAACTTTCTAGACTTCAAAACTTCAAGAGCGAGCTGTGTTTTGTTAGTGCTTTGCCCACCAATATTTACTCCTGCTAAGCTTGCTAAACCACCGAACTGGCCAGCTAAAGCAGATAGGCCGCCATTGTTTTTTGCCTCCGCAGGTGCTAATAATACTTCTGATCTGTATAAATTTGGCTGTTTTAAAGCAAAGATAATCGAGAACAAAACAAACAGAAATGTTATTGCCGCGATCACCCACTTGCCGCGCCAAATAACAGATAGCAGTTCACCTAGGTCTATTTCATCATCAACAGGTGGGTATCTGTTTTGCTCTAACTCGGAGCTTTGTGTTCTCAAATCTGTTTTCATATAGTTAATCTAGTTCCACTTTTTATTCTATATACATAAAGCAATAATTATTTTTAGCTTACTTTCTTTGCTTAATAAGTAAGTTTATATTTTAAATATTGCTAATCGCAGCAACAGCAACACCTAATTGGTATACTATTTGTGTTGCAGTACTCCATAGAGTAAGCTTATCCATATGGCTTGCATCCATCGGTATTACAATAGTATCGCCAGCTTCTAGCTCAGTAGGATCATTTGCTGCAAACCAACCTCCTCGAGAAGGAATTTTAACTGAACCATTTGCTTTGATTATGTAAATGCTATCTTCATCAGCACGATCTTTAAGTCCACCACTTAAGCCAATATAGTCTTCTAAGGTAACCCCAGCTTTATATAAGTGTGATGTTGAGTAGTTAACTTCACCTATTACACTAATTGAGTCACGTTTACTTGGCACGTATAAAACATCACCATTTTGCAGGACTAAGTTTTGCTTATTTTCAACTATGAGTGGTAAGTCGATAACTAATCGCCCTACCGCTTCAACGCTTGCTAAATCATTTAATAGCTTATTCATTTCATCATACGAAAGTGAATTACTACTTACTGAGTTTTGGAAGCTTTTTGATGCTATGTCGCGGCGTAGCTCAGTTGATAAACGGGCTAGTTGTTGCTGCTCTTGCTCTTTTATAGACGCACGAGTAAATATTGCTGCTTTTTGCTCTGCAAACTCAGAGAAGCCGCCAGCGCGTTCAAGTAGCTCTGTCAGTGTTTCGCCGCGGCGTATTGTGTAGGTACCAGGGAATCTAAGCTCACCTTTAAGTTCTACTTTTACGTTTTCTTGCCAATTGGGTATAGCGAATACGTTAATACTGTCTTTACTTTGTAGTGTAATATTGCTTTGTGCATCACCACGCATTGCACTTTCAAGGTCTAAACGTAAGTGTTCTATTTTAGAGGCGTCGCTCGCTACAATACGTGTAATTTCGGCTTGTTTTACGTAAGCAGATTCTAGTAAGCCGCCTGCCGCGGTGACCAAATCACGTACTTCACCGCCCACCATTAGCGGGTAAACACCCGGGAATGTAACATTGCCGCTAATTTCTACTAGCTGAATAGCCTGATCGACAGAAGCCTGTTGCTTAAATTTAGCAATAAGTGGCGCGAGTAAATTATGGCGGCTAAATAAAGCATAATCTTCTGGTTTTAATTCAAGTTCAGCTTCTTCTTTAGCTTTGCGTTTTGACATTTCAGCGAGTGTAAGGGCTTTATTTTCTTCAAAAATAAATTCCTCTTCTTCTTGATTTATACCAATATATTTTTCAAACTCTTTTTGCTGGTATGTATGCCATTGCTCAGCTTTTAGCTGCTGTTCTTGCTGCTCTTGGCTTAGGGCCATATTAGCAAGTGCTGATTTTTCAGCTTCTTTTTCTTCAAAGCGGCTGAATACAATAATTTTATCGTTTGCTTTTAACGTTAAGTTATTTTCTGGGTTTTTAATTATGGCTTGTGCTACATCAAACTGATGCGCTTCTATATCACCATTTATATTAATTTCGCGAATTACTAAGCCGTAGCTTAAATCTGCTTGTGGAAGCAGGTCACCACGTACTGATTTTAAAACATCCGAAATACGCTTACCTTGATACCACTGATAATTACCTGGGCGCGCTACAGCACCAATTAGGCTTATAGAATTTTGATATTGTGAGCTTACAGAGTTAAAGTGTACGCGGTCGCCATCTTGCGGAATGTAGTTAATTTGTGGCTTAGTGAAATCTATTGACAGTACTTCTTTGCGATCAAAGTTGAAACGCTCTACCACAACATTTTTAGCATACGCACCTGCTTTTAAACCCCCTGCCATTGAGAGTAATTGATTGGCCGTCTCGCCTTTTTTAAGTTCAAATATTGCTGGGCGTTTAACTAAGCCATCTACAGTAACTTGTGCCCCTACAGGTGGCACAAAAACAACATCACCAGGCTTTAATACTATGTCGTTACTGCTATCGCCATTGATTAGTAAATCGTAAAGGTCGAAGTTAGCTACTGTTTTACCAGCGCGCTTTACTTGTATATTACGCAGTGACGCAATTTCAGACACACCACCACTTACAAACAGAGCATGTGACACGGTTGTTAAAGACGATACGCTGTAGCTACCTGGTTTGTAGGCTTCACCTAGTACAAGAATACGCATGCTACGTAGTTGACCAAGTGATACAAAGGCTTTCACCCCTATCACTTCTTGTTCAACTTTTACTTTTATGAGTTCTTTTATTTCGGCAAACGTTAAGCCTGCTACCTCTACAGGGCTTAAATCGGGAATGCTAATGCGCCCTTCGCGGTCAACTGTTACATCAAAGCTGTCACTTTCTTTTCCATAAAAGTTAATTTTTAGTTGATCGCCTGGGCCTACTATATAGGTGTCCGGTACGGCAGCATTTTCGCTTGGCATAAACGTTGTAGGTTCACCTGCAAAAAGCTCGTAGCCATAAGGCTTTAATTCTTCTGTTTTGGGCTTAAAGCGCTCTTCGTCGGTTAAGTCTTCTTGTTCTTTTTCTTCGCGTTCGCCGATAGTTGACTTCTGCTCATTTGAGTTTTCATCATTTGACTGGTTAGCACCGGTGATGGTAGAAATATCAACACCGTATTGCTTAGCTAGGGCTTCTTGCTGAGCTTTTGGCAACTTTTTAAATTGCTCAATTTGCGAGGCTGTTGGCGTAAAAGCCATGGTACTAAAACTACAAAGTAGAATAAAAGCACTAAAAAATTGTATAAAAACTTTCACGAGTAGGTATATCCCTAGGTCTACAACCAAAATTGGTGGCTATAATACATTAAATCTAAACAAATAAAAAAGGGACTTTCGTCCCTTTTGTCACTTAACTGTCATTAAATACGTTTGTTTGGTTAAAAACTATATACTAACGTTAATGACGTCTCTGTATCTGTACTTTCTTCGTCATCAGCAACATCTGAGTTGTTGGTAACATTAAAAGCGACTTTCATTTGTAGCGAGCCATTTATTTTAGTTAGCAGTGCCGTCTCAGAACGCGTTTTGGTGTTTGAATCACCGTACTCAACCGATACAAGTTGAGTAAAACGTGCGTTGTCTGAAATTTGCCAGTTATAGTCTAATTTACCTAAAGCAATTACTTCACTGTCGCTTTCACCTGCAAGTAGGTTACCATCGTCGTCAACTTGGGTGCTGTCATCTGAGTATTCAAAAAATTTGTAACCCGGACCAAACTCAGCACTTAACCACATATCTGGCTGGTCGACTAAACGTAAGCCGTAACCTGCAGAAATTACAGATTCAGTTCTATACGCGCCAAAATAGTCTGAAACGTGTGAACCATAAATGAATAAATGAGAGTTTTCTTCATTTAACTTGTAATTACCTTGAGCAGACGCTGAGTACTTTTCGTTGGTGCGTTGCTTTTCTTTATCACCGTTGTCATCTTCAACTTCATCTTCTTTATAGATGCCGTCGATTTTGTACTCGTTGTTCCAGTTTTCTAGGTGATGTAATACCTTTAAACCGCCTTTTAACGTTGTAGTTTCAGTGTTACCGCTCGTGACGATAGCACCAAGCTCACTTGTTACTTCCCACGTTTTTTTCTCAGCGTCTTCTGCGAATGCGTTAGTTGCAGCAGAGGCTGCAACTAAAAGTGTTAAAAGCTTTAATTTCATTAAAAATAACCTATTTAGTACTTAGAATTAGTCTTGCTTGTGTAAATGTACATCCATTTGCGGATATGGAATTGCAATATCTGCATCATCTAATGCAATTTTAATGTTCTCTAATAATGACCAGTAAGTCGGCCAGTAATCGCCTGAGTTTACCCAAGGACGGACAATAAAGTTGACGCTTGAGTCTGCCAGTTCAGAAACTGCAACAGTGTAAGCAGGATCTTTAAGTAAACGAGACTCTGCGTCAAGTACTGACTGTAATACTTCTTTTGTTTTTCGTAAGTCGGCTTCGTAACTTACACCAATAACTAAATCGATACGGCGGGTAGACTCACGAGAGAAGTTAGTAATAGCGCCCGACATAATTTGTGAGTTTGGCACGATTATAACTTTGTTATCTGGAGTACGTAGTTCTGTAGAAAATATTTCTATTTTTTTAACTGTGCCCATTTTACCGCCGGCTTCAACAAACTCACCAGATTTGAATGGGCGAAGCAATATAATAAGTACGCCTGATGCAAAGTTAGACAGCGAACCTTGAAGCGCTAAACCAACTGCTAAACCAGCAGCACCTAAAATAGCAATGAACGACGTAGTTTCGATGCCTATTTGCGAAAGCGCCATTAAAATAGTCGCAGCAAATACAATAGCGTAAACTATACTCGATACAAACGAGCCTACCGCTTTATCTACTTTCTTTTTATCGAACGCTTTTTCTGTTAAGCCAGCACAAAACTTAGCAATGCGGCTACCAAGTAAAAAGATAACTAACGCTATAACAGCTTGAATGCCGTAGTGTAAAATTAAACCTGAGTTTTCGTTTAGCCAGGTAAGTATTGAATCCATAGTAACTCCAAATAGTTTTTATTAAGCAATTTCCCGCACGTAATTATACATTAATTTACATTTTATTCTCATTAAATAGTAAATTATAATTAGCAAGTTGTTGTTTTAGTGTTTTTTTAAGCCACTTTTAGCCCGCGCATAGAGTACATACTCTTTATGAACCTTTACTGATAACGAAGTAAATTTATGAAATATTGATTTTTTTTGATTTTTTTTAGTTTTAGGCTTCACAACATTTATTATTTTATGTACTATGCGCGCCACACCAAACGAGGTGTGTAGTGGCGGTTGTAGCTCAGTTGGTAGAGCCCCGGATTGTGATTCCGGTTGTCGCGGGTTCAAGCCCCGTCAATCGCCCCACTTTTTTCCTTTTGTTCCTGATTTATCTCCCATTAGTTTTTCAATTTAAATTTATTCACCCATCCTGCTTTACCGAATATTTCACTTTATCAAATACTAACTTAGCTTCTGTTTACAATCGCACAATAATGAACCAATATACTTTACATATAAACAGAAAGTGCTACCTTATTAAGGTTTAATAGCATTTAGTATTAGCAAACCACCACTTCTTCTTGGGATATTCTAACGAGCATGATCAAACACGCTATTTTTATTTTATTACTTGGTTACCTTTCTTTTGTAAGTTTGAATGCAAAAGCTCAAAATAATATTTCCTATGTAAAGCTACTTGGTGAACTTAAATATTTAATTTCGCAAAAGCAATTTGACGAAGCATACAAAATTAGTCAAAAGCACTATATATATTTGGGCGAGCCCGATTTTGACTACTTGCTTGGGGTTTCGGCGCTAAATTCTAATCTTTCGGCCCCTGCAGTATTTGCATTTGAGCGAGTCATTGAGGCAAAACCACAGTGGTATGAAGCACGTTTATATTTAGTAAAATCTTATATTGCAGCCAATAATTTACCTGCGGCTAACGCTCAAGCTACGCTAATAATTAATACAGCCACTTCACCTGAAGCTGTGAAAAAAGCGGCTCATTCTTTATTAGAAGCATCGCAGCGTAAGCAGCGCTTAACTGAGCGTACTTATGATCAAAGCATTGAGATTGCATATGGTGTAGATGGTAACGTGAATGCAGGCACTTCTGAGGATACAATTTTAATCCCTAACTTGGGCGAATTTTTACTATCGCCAAAAAGCAAAAGCAGCGACGATAATTATATAAAGCTAAATTATAAAGGCCGTTACTTTTACCCTATAGACCAACATAGCGCTTTTGCTTTAGGTGTAAACACCGATTGGTACAAATTTAATGAGCTATCTGAATATGACCGCGTAAATACCAATGTTTCAGGTCGATACCAACAGGCGTTAAATAATAACACCCTTTGGTATTTGCAAGTCGGTATTACACCTTTACTACTAGATGGTGAGCTATACAGAACTGAAACATCACTAACAAGTGGCGCTAGTTACCAATTCAATAAACAATTAAGTGTATTTGGCGCATTATCAGTTGGCCTTATGAATAATACATTTGATGATAAGTTAGATAACACTTTTTATACTCTTAATGTAGGTGCAAGTTACCTGTCTAAAAAGTGGTATCAAAGTGTAAGCGCAAACTTTAAAAATGAAAGCGCTAACATTGATGAAGGTGAATTTAATGCAAGGCACATTAGTGGGGTTTACTATCAAATAAACGCATTACTTAGCCAACATTGGCAAGTCTCTGCGCAAACAGGGTATCAATGGATTGAACATCAGGATAAACACCCGCTATTTCTTCAAGAGCGAAGTGATAATTTATTGATACTTTCGAGCTCATTACGCTACTCAGTTAATAAAAGTTTAGCAGTGCAATTAGCATTGAACTACCAAGACAAAACCAGTGATATTTCGTTGTTCGAATACGATCGCTTTGATACCAATTTAAGCGCAAGTTACTCATTCTGATTAAGGTACTTATGAAACATTTAATTCCGGTATTATCCACCTTACTTTGCGTGAGTTTTTATTCTCAAGCAAGCACCACAGTGGCAGGAAAAACTATTTTAGCCCGAGGCGCTGTACTGGCTACAGATGCCGAATCCGCCCAACAGCGAACCCTAAAGCGACGCGATACGGTATATGATGTTGATAAAATAACAACGGGTGAAAAAAGCAAAGCACAATTTTCAATGTCTGATGGTGGCTTAATTGCGCTAAAAGAAAACTCTGAGCTAAATATTGCCAACTATGAATTTAATCCAACTACTCAGCAAGGCTCTGCCTCTATTGAACTAATAAAAGGCGGGCTGCGTTCTATCTCGGGTGTTATTAAAAAAAATGGTGGCGCGTATAGCGTAAAAACACCGGTTGGATCAATTGGTATTCGAGGTACTCATTTTGAGCTACAGCTTGTAGATGGTGACATGTATGTAGCTGTTTGGGATGGCGCAATAGATTTAACATTGGAAGATCAAAGCATTGTATCTCTTGGTAGTAATGAGCCTTTTTCTTTTGCACAGGTCACTTCATTAGGGCGTGTTATTAAAACAACACAGGCACCTGCTGTTTTTACACAAACCATAGCGAGCATAAGTGATGACACAAATACTATTAGTGGTGACACAAGTGCTGAGCAACCCACAGAGCAGCAATCAATAGTACAAAACAATACTTCAGAAAAAACTATAGATGCCGATATATCAGTAACTGATGTTTACGCACAGCAGCAATTTCAGGCGGTAAATGATGCAACTTTAATTGACCAAATCGCGCAGCGCCAAGGTGTTTTTAATTATCAAGCAACCAGTTTTGATGTGTCGTCGAGCCTTGGCGAGGTAAGTGACTTTTCTATGTTTATGTCAGTCGATTTTGATAACGGCACAGTACCCGATGGTGAAATCAGCTTTAATGATGCAGGGGGAAATTGGTACGCAGCTTACAGCGGCTTAATCGATTTAACCAAGCTGGATTTAGCCGTTACATTCGCTTCTCACAATAACAATAAAGCAACAGGCCAAATTGATGCTGTGTTTTTGAATGACATAGATACCATCACAGGTGATTTTAGCCTGAGTGAAATAAACAACCCTGCTGTAAACGCTGGCGGCGATTTTAGACTAGAACCTTAGGTAACCTGCACTTTAGGTAACAATTTTTTTTACTCGTATTCAGTTTAAGTAATTTGAATACAAAGCTATTTATTGGAGTATGTAGAATGACAGCAAAGAACCTTTTTTTGCTCGGTTTAATGGTTTTTTTGCTTAGTGCGTGTGGGGGCTCTGATGAAACAGCACAACAAAACTCAGAACAGCTACCTGTAGAACAAGTTACACCCACCCCTTCTGCTACACCCATAAATCTTACTGGTATAGCCGGTAACTCTATTGTTACTAAAACACAGGTGTCGGGTGCTGTGGCCTCTAGCAGAGGGGTTGTAGGCACAACGGTTGCCAACTCACAAGCTACGATAACTCTTTCACAAGTTAATGAAGTTATACAAGGCAATATCACTTTTTTACTTAGCGTGTCTGACCCCGATGGCATTAGCGCAGTAAATTTAGTACTGCCGAGTGTAAATAAAAGCCTAGCACTTTGTACACAAGCATGTGGAACAGCTTTTGAGCAGTCAGTTATAGGGTTAAGCCCTTACTTTTATGGCGTTGAGTCTGGTGACCTACGCTTAGAGATATGGATTACCGATAGCCTTAACAACCAGGTACTTGCAGACGCAGTGACGACTAATTGGCAACCCTACCAAATAGAAGGCATATCGGCACAGCGAGATGGTCAATCAATTAATTTATCTTGGCAAGCTAACGATAACTTAAACCGTTACAATATTTACTTAGCTACCGAGGCAGGTGTAACTACAAGTAATGTAAACACACTTGAGAATGGGCAACAATTTTTAAGCATATCTGGAACAAGCTTTAATGTAGATGATCTGCTAGCAGATAAAAGCTACCAGGTTTTAATAACCGGTGTAGATGGCAGTGGTGAAAGCGGCTTTGCAGAAAAAATTAACGTAGCACCGCTAGGTGGAGAGCTAAACTTTGCACCAAATGCCGTTAACGATCAATTTTTAGTGAATGAAGATCAAAGCTTGCAAGGTAACGTACTAATTAATGACACTGATGAGTACCAAGGGACTCTTTACATAAATACAAACCCTTTGGTTAACCCTCAACATGGCAGTGTTGCCCTTAGCGAAAGTGGTGATTTTACTTATACCCCACGGGCCAACTTTAATGGCAACGATGCGTTTAGCTACCAAGTAATTAATGAGCTTGGGATGATAGATACCGGCATTGTAGAAATAACGATTAATGCTGTAAATGATGCGCCCATAGCCCTTGATAACACGTACAACATAAGTGATGACGGAACG
This sequence comes from Pseudoalteromonas sp. P1-7a, assembly GCF_001401855.1. Lineage (NCBI taxonomy): Bacteria > Pseudomonadati > Pseudomonadota > Gammaproteobacteria > Alteromonadales > Pseudoalteromonadaceae > Pseudoalteromonas > Pseudoalteromonas sp. P1-7a. The sequence continues at coordinate 30,729 of NZ_LKDU01000033.1, forward strand.
TTATTAATTGCCGCGCCCGGTTTATTAAGCAACGACAGCGATATAGACCAAGATCAACTTACTTTAGATACAACACCGGTTAGCCTTCCGAGTAAAGGCGCTCTTACACTTGCTTCAGATGGTAGTTTTGAGTATATAGGTAGCGCCAATATGCAAGGCGCGGATAGTTTTCAGTACCGCATTGTTGACCCTCAAGGCGCAGAGGCAATTGCCAGTGTTACTATTAATGCACAGGATCAAAATAGCCCGCCTACAGCCGTAAACGACAGTTACAGTTTAGATGAAGATACCACACTTGTAGTTGATACAAGCCAGGGGTTACTTGCCAACGACACAGACCCTAATAATGATACTTTTATTATTGATGATACATACAGTGTAACGCCCGCCCACGGACAATTACAATTAGCTACAGACGGTAGCTTTTCGTATATACCTGATGCAAACTACTACGGTATTGATGAATTTAAATACCAAGTAATCGACACGTTAGGTGCTACTGCCACGGCTACCGCGACACTAACTATAAATAGCACACCAGATAACCCTAATGCCCAAAAAGATGAGTACCAGTTTCAGTACAACCAAACACTGGTAGTTTCAGCTGAGAATGGCTTACTTAAAAACGATGTAAACATAGAACCTGGTAATCTCACTGTTAATACAACGCCTGTAGTTAACGTACAAAGTGGTATTTTAACCCTCAACGCTGATGGTTCATTTTCTTATCAACCTAATTCGGACGCTTTAGATGTTGATAGTTTCACCTATTCTGTTTCCAATGAACAAGGGTTAACTGCAACAGCGCAGGTTGTATTAAATAAAACGGGTTCTAATTCGCCTGCTGAAGCGAATGATGATTTTTACACCTTACTAGAAGACAGCCCAGCCACATTGCTAAACGTATTAGAAAACGATACCGATGCAAACGGCGATACACTCACTCTTACCGATGTTACAAATACAATAGGTACCGTCCGTATTGTAAATAATAGAATTGAGTATACACCCGAGCCTGATTACTTTGGTGAAGCAATACTAAACTATTCGATTTCTGATGGTTTTAGCGATAGCACGCCAGTGCAAAGCAACGCTACAGTAACGATCACTATTACACCCGTTAATGACGCGCCTACAGCAATGGCAGATAGCGCTGCAATGCAAGAAGATGCGCCGCCAATTTTGGTTGATGTGCTTACCAATGATACCGATGTAGACGGTGATAATTTAACAATAACAAGCGTTAGTACCGAATTTGGCTCAGCGAGCATTGCAGATAATAAAATTCAGTACAGTGCTGGGCCTAACGCTAACGGTGTTGCTATTGTGACGTATAGTATTTCCGATAATAGCGCAGGAGAAGCTAGCGCTACTTTAGAAATAACCATTTCACCCGTTAATGATGCACCAATAGTAAATGCCGATAGCGTTACCATTACCGAAGATGCTTCTGCCACTTTGATAGATGTATTGAGTAACGATACTGACATAGATGGCGATACTCTAACGCTTTCTACTGTGAGTAGTGATAGTGGTAGTGTTTCAATTGTAAATTCGCAAATTCAATACATACCTGATGAAAACGATAATGGCACTGCAACAGTAAACTATACAATAACTGACGGTTCGCAAAGTGCTTCTGGGATACTCACAATAACGATTACCCCAGTTAATGATGCCCCCGTAGCAAACGCTGATACCGCAACTATTTTAGAAGATGCTGCGCCAACAAGTATTAATGTTGTTGGCAACGACACCGATGTAGACAACGATCCACTTGCTATTAGTACAGCAAGCACGAGTACGGGAGCAGTTTCAGTATCTGGCAGTAACCTGCTTTACACACCCGAGGCAAATTTTAATGGTCAAACTGTTGTAAGTTATACGCTAACCGACGGCACAACGACTGCCGAAGGCGTGCTAACAATAACCGTCACGGCAGTTAACGATGCACCTATTGCTAACCCCGACTCAGCGACTATTTTAGAAGATGCCGCCGCAACAAGTATTAATGTATTAAGTAATGATACAGATATAGAAAACGATACGCTTTCTATTAGTGCGCTAACGACCACATCAGGTGCAGTTACAAGCGCAGGTAGTGATGTGATATACACGCCAGAGGCTAATTTTAATGGACAAGCCACAGTAAACTACACCCTAAGTGATGGCACCGATACAGCTAATGGCGTGCTCACTATAACCGTAACACCAGTTAACGATGCCCCAGTAGCCAATCCCGACACGGCTACTATTTTAGAAGATGCTGTAACAACAAATATTGATGTATTAAATAATGATACAGATGTAGAAAACGACTCGCTTTCTATTAGCAGCGCAAGCGCAAGTACAGGGAGTGTTACAGTGGCCGGTAGCAATCTTGCTTTTACCCCTGAGGCCGACTTTAACGGCCAAGCAGTTATAAATTATTCCCTATCTGATGGCACCGATACCGCTAGTGGCGTATTAACTATTACGGTTACGCCCGTGAACGATGCGCCGGTGGCAAATCCCGACACGGCCACTATTTTAGAAGATGCCGCTGCAACAAGCATCAATGTATTGAGTAACGATACTGATATAGAAAACGATACACTTTCTATTAGTGCCGTCACTACTACATCAGGTACAGTAACAAGCGCGGGTAGTGATGTGATTTACACGCCAGAGGCCAATTTTAATGGTCAAGCCACAGTAAATTACACCCTAAGTGATGGCACCGATACCGCTAATGGCGTACTTACTATAACCGTAACACCAATCAACGATACGCCAGTGGCAAATCCCGATACGGCCACTATTTTAGAAGATGCCGCTGCAACAAGCATAAACGTATTAAGTAATGATACAGACGCAGAAAACGATACGCTTTCTATTAGTGCTGTTACTGCCACATCAGGTACAGTAACAAGCGCGGGTAATGATGTAATTTACACGCCAGAGGCCAATTTTAATGGTCAAGCCACAGTAAATTACACCCTAAGTGATGGCACTGATACGGCTAATGGCGTATTAACAATTACGGTTACGCCTGTAAATGATGCGCCGATGGCAAACCCCGACGCGGCCACTATTTTAGAAGATGCCGCCGCAACAAGTATCAATGTATTAAGTAATGATACTGATACAGAAAACGATACACTTTCTATTACTTCCGTAAGTACTAATGTGGGCGGTATTTCGAGCTCTGGCAACAACGTTATATACACGCCAGAAACTAACTTTCATGGACAAGTGATCGTAAATTATACACTGAGCGATGGTACAGACACAGCACCTGGAACATTAACTATTAACGTAACCCCTGTGAATGACGCACCTGTTGCACAGCCTGATTCAGCGACTTTAAATGAAGATGCCCCTGAAACTACAATTGACGTTATAAGCAATGACAGCGATGCAGATGCAACCGATACCTTAACTATAACAGCCGTTATAGCGGATATTGGTACAGCGAGTGTTGAAAATAATGAAATTAAATATACCCCCGCCTTAAATAGTGAAAGCATAGCAACACTTACCTACACGTTGAGTGATGGCACTGATGAGGTGCAAGGTAATTTGACTATTACAATAGTAGCAATTAACGATGCGCCAACAGCAGTAGACCAAACTTTTTCTATCGGTGAAAATGCCATAGATGAAGAGACAATTGGTACGATTACAGCGTCTGACATTGAAAATAACAGCCTCACTTTTAGCTTAAGCGGTGGCGAAACCTCATTATTTAATATTGATAGTAATAGTGGATTATTAACCGTAAACGGTAGCAACGCGTTTAATTTTGAAACAGCGACACAACACACAGTGAATGTCGATATTACTGATAATGGCTCTCCAAATGAAACGACTACAATAACCATTAATGTAAATATTACAGATGAAGAAGATCCACTAATTCCTGTCGAGGATGAAACATTTGGACGAGCACTTAGCGAACAGCTAGACCTTTCGAGCGTTTTTTCAAATGGTGAATTTAACGATAGCATTGAGCTTAACACTAACCTTTATTTTGTGGGATACAATAACAACACAGATACAGATATTATTGTTGTTTCTTATACCAATACGGGCGATTTAAACACTGCATTTAATAGCAGCGGCTTTAAAACGATAGATCTGGGTGAAGATGAAAAAGGTACCGCTATTATCTCTGGCAATGGTGAGTTATTTATAGGTTATTCAAGCTTTAATGGCTCAGAAACTGAAGCATGTTTATTAAAAATGAGTACTACAGGCATTATAAGTACTAACTCTGGTGACGCTAACAGCGGTACTAAATGTACAACACTTGGGAGTGAATCTGTAATAAATGACCTTGAGTTTACCGATAATAAAATACAAGGCGTTGGTTACTCTATCAATGGCTCAGACAAAGACAGTTTATTTCTTAAATTTGATGTGTCGACGCTTGCTTACGAATCAGGCAGCCCCGGTATAGTGGATGTAAGTGGTGAAAACCGTGATGATGAATCACACGCTATTAAAAACTTTGGTAACTCTGATTTACTCGTAGTAGGTAGTGCCATAGGCGAAGAAGGTGATTTAGATGCAACCATTAGGTACCTTATTCCTGATGGCAATAATAACGGCAGCTTTAACTCAGGCGATGCGCTTATATTAGATTTATCGGACGAAGAAGGTGACGATGAGCTACTTGCCATTGGTGGTATAGACGCGGTTAATTTTACTGCCTATTTAGGGGGATATTTTACTCGCTCGTCTGGTGAAAAAGAAGCGGTTATGATTTCAGTTGATCGCTTTGGCGATATTAATGAAGAAATGTCAATTTACAATATTGATGGGAATTCGGGCTCAAGTAACGGCAGTGCGCGAGTTACTGGTGTAAAGTACGCACCTTTGAGCAATCAAATAATCCTCTCTGGTACTACAGGTATTGAAGCCACTGATGATGCTCACAACGAGCAACTATTTTCGGCGCGAGTCTCTGTACCTGATGGCACACTAGACACTAGTTACGGCAATTCAGGCATAAATATTATTTCCAATGTTATCAGTCATCAAACTGCTAACGCATCGACTATTGATGAAAATGGCACGCTATGGCTATCCGGCAGGTTTAACGATTCATCTAATGAGCCTTTCATAACGTCAATAACGAGTAATGCAAATTTAAACACCGACTTTTCTATAGATGGCTACACAAGCATAAACGATCTAAGTATTAGCTCGAATGATCTATCAATGGATGTATTGCAATTACAAACTGGCACGCACGCAGATAAGTACTTAACGGCGTCTGTAACGCAACTTAATACTAACAATAAGCTAGTGCTGACTCGCTATACTAATGCAGGTGTTATTGATACCAGCTTTAGCCTTGATGGTAATAAAGCCCTAGATATTAATGTTGCGTTTAAAACCATTAAAATAAAAGAGCTTAGCGATAGTAGTATTATTATTGCAGGTACACTTATAAACGGTGTAAATGAAGAAGGCTTTATAGCAAAAGTGGACCAAGACGGTTACCTAGATAAAAACTTTGCTGACGAAGGAATTTATACCACTGTAGACATTTTAAATACCGATATTAGCTTTGCAGATGTTGCTGTCGATAGCAGTGGCTATATTGTGGCTGTAGGGACAGCGACTAATGCTTTGAGTGTTACTAATTCGTTTGCAACCATGTTAAAAAGTGATGGTAAATTAGAAAATAGTTTTGGTACAAGCGGTGCTTACTATGGCAACGTAAATGAGTTTTTTGAAACGCTTTATATAGACGCAAATAAAGATATATATATTGCAGGTAAGCAAGTATCTGGCAGTAGCTCGCAATTAACCATGCTAAAAATAGACGATGATGCTAACGAGATATTTACCTATACCGATAGCCGCTCCTTTAGTGATATAAATAACAGAGCAACAAAAATACTCGCCGATAACGCGGCTAACCTCTATTTAATAGCTAATGATGGCACCACGCCAAACCTAGCAGTGATTATTAAGTTACAACCCGATGGTAGCGAAGATTTAAGCTTTGCCACGAGTGGTATAGGGCAATATGAACTCGCTTCAAGTGCTGACACAAAAGTGAACGATGCAGCAATTGACACTAATGGTAATATTATCCTTAGCGGTATGAGTGATTCAAAAGGGTTAATCGCACGCATATTAGCTGATGGCACTATCGATACCTTATTTGGAGAAAATATGCGGGGTTATTATCAAGCAGATCAATGTGATGGTACGCATGAATTTACGTCAATGCTGTTACAAACGAACAATCAAATCATACTTAATAGCACATGCTTTAATAACGGCTCTAATAACGTTAGCTTATCTAAATTTAACTTTTACCCAGATGGAATTAAGCCCTAAATCATGAAAGTTAAATTTTATGGCGTAAGGGGGTCAATGCCATCCCCAGGTGAACATACACGTGTATTTGGGGGCAATACTTCATGTGTATACATTGAGCAAAAAAATGGTGATAGCCTTATTTTAGACTCTGGGACGGGTATCGTGCAGCTTGGTGAAATGCTTCTTAAGCACGCCTCCCCTATAGCTATACTATTAACACATAACCACTGGGATCATATTCAAGGGTTTCCATTTTTTAAGCCTATTTACCAAGCCGAACGCGATATAACCATTGTTGTAGGTGATGTTGAAGACGAGCAAAGTAAGCAGGCTGTTTTGATGCAAATGTCAGGCTCGTTTTTTCCTGTTAGTTACCAAGACTTACCTGCAAACATTACCTTAAACACTCAATTCGCTACCCAAGAAAGCTTTACTATAAATAATTTTAACGTATTAACCGCACCGTTAAATCACCCTGGTGGAGGCACTGCGTATTGTGTACATGCTGAGGGTAAAAAAATTGCTTATATAACCGATAACGAGTTATCCCCGCCTGGTGTTGTTAAAACCACCCTTGCCCAGTGGGCTGAGTTTATTAAAGGTGCTGACTTGTTAATTCATGACGCCCAATTTACCACCGAAGAGCTTCCGCTCAAGCATGGCTGGGGGCATAGCACATTTAAGCAAGTAGCTGAATTAGCTGTTGACGCTTGTATAAAAAACTTAGCAATTATAAGTCACGATCCAGCAAGAACCGATGACGAGCTGTTAGCAATAGAAACACAACTACAAGCAAATTATGGCGAGCAAATTAATATTGAATGTGCCAAAGAAGGCCGATCATTTGAGTTTACATCAAGTAAGGATTAACTGTTATTTCTCGCCTTTATATCCCTAAAATTTACCGACACCTATTTGTAGGCTTAGTCATTACGCTGCTAATAGCGGCTGTGGAGCTGTTTTCTAGTGGTTCATTAGCCAAACTGCTCAATAGGGTCGAAGGTATTATTTACGACTCTAGGCTATTGCTTACTTTGCCTGATACACCTCGACAGCTTGACGAAACTGTTGTGATTATCGACATAGATGAAAAAACGATGCTGGAACAAGGGCGCTTTCCTTGGAGCCGCTCAAAAATGGCTGATTTAGTAAATAAGCTCACTGAGGCAGGGGTAGTAGTTATCGCATTTGATATCTTTTTTTCTGAGCCAGAAGTGAACCCTGTAAACCAAATTCAATCAAGAGCCCCTGATTTATTGAGTGCATATAAATTGGCGTTAAATGATATTAAACACCAAGTAGACGCTGATGCCACCTTTGCTAAAGCACTTAATAGTAACGATACCGTATTAGGTTTTTTGTTAAACAACGACGCTTACAAACAACGTAACCCTTTACCCAGTTCGAGCGTTGTGTGGCCAAAGAGCGAGCAAAGCAACTCCCAGGTAACCCAATTTTTAGGCGCTACGGTTAATATACCTATGTTGCAAAGTAGCGCCACGGGTAACGGGTTTATAAATGCCCATAGTGAAAACGATGGATTTATACGTAAAGCGGCCTTGGTTAATCGAGTAGATGGTAAGCTCTACCCCTCTCTTGCGCTTGAGGCTGCGCGTTTATATACCTTAGCAGATAGTATTCAAACGCGTGCAAGCATCCAAGATGATTTGACTTTCTTTGAAGGCATTAAATTTCATGAGCGTTGGATACAAACAGATGAGTACGGCCAAGTTTTTATCCCGTATAAAGGCCGCGCTAAAAGCTTTAAGTATTACTCTGCCACAGACGTATTAACTAAAAAAGTTACTGAGCAACAATTAGAGGGCAGCGTAGCGTTTATTGGGACTTCTGCAATTGGTTTAGCTGATTTAAGAGCCACACCTGTGGGTTTACAATACCCAGGGGTAGAAGTACATGCTAATATTTTTGAAGGGCTACTGCACCCAGAGATTATACCTACTCAACCTACATGGGCTTTAGGTGCCACATTATTATTAATTACCTTTGTGGGTTGTTGCTTATCGCTTTTAAGTTTTCGTAAAAGTGCGCGCTATATTGTAACACTTTCAGTGGGTATGGCTGGGCTTGTTATATTGCTTAATTTTTATTTGTGGTCAGTACAAAAAATTAGCCTGCCTCTATTTATGCCGCTATTACTTATTTCTATTTTAGCCGCTTACTTTGTTTTTATTGGCTCAATAGCAGAACTAAAGCACAGCCGAAAAATTAAATCGATGTTTAATCAATATGTCCCCCCTGATCATATTGAACAATTAATTCGCCAGCGAAAACAACTTACTCAGCAAAGTATAAAACGAAATATGACCGTGTTATTTGCTGATATACGAAATTTTACTGCGCTATCAGAAGGGATGAGTCCAAACCAATTAAGTGATTATTTAAATCAGTACTTATCGGCAACCACAAAAGTTATTTTTGATAATAACGGCACAATAGATAAGTACGTGGGTGATATGATTATGGCTTTTTGGAATGCACCGCTTGAAGACAGTGAGCATGCAAGGCACAGTGTTGAAGCCGCCTTGGCAATGGTTGCAGGTCTTTCAAGCTTAAATAAAGCCTTTAGCGAGCAGCAACTTCCCACTGTGAGTATTGGTGTGGGCATCAGCACTGGTGAGATGAATGTTGGCGATATGGGCTCAGTCTATAGAAAAGCCTATACCGTACTTGGAGATGCAGTAAATTTAGGCTCAAGAGTAGAAAGCTTGACCAAATTTTACGGGGTAGCTATTCTGGTTACTGAAGAAACAATGCTTGCTTGTCCACATATTGCATTTCGCTTAATTGATAAAGTACAAGTAGTAGGTAAAGTAAATGCAACTAAGCTGTATGAGCCTATAAACTTTGTAGCTGAGATAAGCGAAAGCCAGCTATCTGAAATTAAAAAGTCGTTCACTGCTATGCAGCACTACAATAATAAAAATTGGCGACTCGCTCTGACACTATTTGAAGAGTTGAGTGAAACGGCCTTATTGAGTGATCATGTTTACCATATTTTTATTAACCGAATTAAAAATACCGATTTGCAAAATTTAGCACAGGATTGGAATGGCGCCTTTATCCACAAAACAAAGTAGTAACAACATGTCTGAGTACATTAAAGATAGAACGAATCTTCATCACTTTATTGATATTAGCATTAGGCTAACAACTGAAAAGGATGCAAGTAAACTTCTTGAAGAAATTTTGCAAGTTGTTATGTCTATTTCTAATTCTGATGCAGGTACTATCTACTCTATTACAGACGATAAACAGCTTAAGTTTGAAACAGTCATAAATAAATCTTTAGGCCTTTATCTAGGCGGAAGCTCAGGGGAGCCCGTTAACTTTCCTAATATAGATCTGTTTATAAACGGGAAAGAAAACGAAACGGCTATAGTCGCTCATGCTGTTAACTCTGGCGAAATTATTAATATTCCAGATGTATATGCGGCACTGCCCTTTGATATGAGCGCTGCGCGAAATATGGATGCGCGTACGGGGTATCGTACACAGTCTATGCTAACAATCCCGCTCAAAGATCATACTGATGATATTATTGGCGTGATTCAGCTGATCAATGTGAAAGATCAACATGACAATATCATCACCTATAGCGATGAGCTCGTCACACTTATACGATCATTCGCTTCTTTAGGTGCCATATCACTGACAAACTCAACCCTTATTAAAGGAATGGAAGAGCTATTTTCTAAATTTGTAGAAACCATTGCGATGGCTATCGACGAAAAGTCACCTCATACTGGCGGGCACTGTAAGCGAGTTCCTGCGCTTACTTTAATGCTTGCTGACGCCGTCCATAATATTGACCGTGGCCCTTTGGCTGACTTTGTAATGAGTGATGCTGACAGACATGAACTAGATATAGCTGGCTGGCTCCATGATTGCGGTAAAATAGCTACCCCTGATCACATAATGGAAAAGTCGACTAAGCTTGAAACTATTTTTGATCGTATTGAACACATTGATGCTAAATTTGAGGTCATTAAACGTGATTTAGAAATAAGTTATCAAAAGCAGATTATCTCTGCGATGAAGCTCAATAGACCCATAGAAGTGCTTCAGTTTGAGCGTCTACTCGATACTGAATTAAAACAGCTTTCTTTAGATCGAGCATTTTTACAAAGAGTCAATGTCGGTGGGGAGTTTTTATCCGATGAAGATGTTGCCAATATAGACCGCATCGCATCACATTACCACTTAACGATTAACGGCAAAGAAACCCCTTTACTGAGCGAAGATGAAGTAGAAAATTTACAAATCCGCAGGGGGACACTAACCCTTGGCGAGCGTGACGTTATGAAACGCCATATGGATGTAACTAAAAATATTTTAGACACCCTGCCATTCCCTAAACATTTGAGTAATGTGTCTGAATATGCACTTGGGCATCATGAAAAGTTGGATGGTACAGGCTATCCGCAAGGATTAACAAAAGAACAAATGTCGGTACCTGCAAGGTTAATGGCTATTGCTGATATATTTGAAGCGCTTTCTGCCGTAGATAGACCTTACAAAAAAGCAAAGCCGGTGAGTGAATGTTTAACAATTTTAGGACGTATGGTTGAAGATAATCACCTAGATCGGGACATTTTTGCCGTGTTTGTAGAATCTGAAGTATATAAAAATTATATTAAAGAGTATGCGATTGCCGAGCAATTAGACTTTGTTGACCTAGCAAAGCTACCAGGGTATTCACCTATAAAATAAGTCAGTTCCACTTTCTCTAACTATAAAAAATGCCACCTTGCGGTGGCATTTACACACGGGTTATTTCTACAAGTAGAAATTCTTTTTATTTTTGATTACTTTTAAACAAAAATTATGCCGTAAATGTAGCACTAAGGCCTATATCTAGCAATAAAAAGGTAGCCTGTAGTTATAAACCTGTACCAATGCGCAATATAGATCACTTAATTAAGCGAATAGCTATTAGTAACCTAAACCGTGCTGAATAAACCAATTTTTTATGGTTTAAGTGTCTTAGCGTTTTTTAAACCTTGATACACACGTATTTTTCTTCAAGGTATTCATCAAGCCCTTGATGGCCGCCTTCTCGGCCTAATCCTGATTGCTTAACGCCTCCAAACGGTGCTACAGGGTTAGATATAACCCCTTCATTAACGCCAACCATACCAAACTCTAGCCCTTCGCTAATACGGTAGATTTGCTTGATATTTTGGCTATAAAAATATGCTGCTAAGCCATAAGGAACGTCATTAGCAAGGGCTAGCACCTCACTTTCCTCATCAAAAGGAATAACCGTTAATACCGGGCCAAATACTTCTTCGTGGTATATATCCATTTCGGTCGTTACGTTAGTCACAATGAGCGGGTTTTGAAAGCTGCCGCCTAAGTCGCTGTTATCCCCTATTAGCTTTGCGCCTTTATCAAGTGCATCTTGCACAAGCTGCTGCACTTTCTCTTTGGCTTTTGGGTAAATTAGCGGGCCAATATCTACCCCATCTTCAAACCCATTTGCCACATTTAACGCGGCTACTTTAGGGGTAATTTTATCAAGCACTTCATCTAAAATACTGCGCTGAATAAAAATGCGGTTTGCAGCTACACAAGCTTGGCCGCTGTTTCTAAACTTAGCCGCCATAAGGCCTTCAATTGCTTCGTCTATATCGGCATTATCAAAAATAATAAACGGTGCATTACCACCAAGCTCCATAGATGTACGTTTAATTGTATCAGCACACTGCGAAAGCAGCTGTTTGCCCACCCCAGTAGAGCCGGTAAAAGTAAATTTACGCACCACTTCTGAGTCTGTCAGCATTTTGCCTACTGTTTTTGCATCTTGCGAAACCAACACATTGAAAGCGCCTTTAACAAACCCTGCCTGGTCGGCAAGATACGCCAATGCTAGTGCGCATAAGGGCGTGTATTCTGAAGGTTTTAACACAAAACTACAGCCTGCAGCGTATGCTGGCGCCACTTTACGCGTTACCATTGCAACCGGAAAATTCCACGGTGTGATACCTGCTACAACGCCTACAGGTTGCTTAAAGCTCGTTAATCTATGTGTATCGTCGGTTGGGGGGATCACATCGCCGTAACTGCGTTTAGCTTCTTCTGCAAACCACTTTATAAACCCAGCGCCGTAATCTATTTCACCTAATGACTCTTTAAGCGGCTTACCTTGCTCTTTGGTCATTAGCTCTGCAAGGGTTTGCTTGTGTTTTATTACTAAATCATACCAGCGCATGAGCGTCTCACTTCGCTCAGTAGCATTGGTTGACTTTAATTTAATGAATGCGCCTTGTGCTGCCTTTATTGCACTATTAACGCCTTGCTCATCTATATCACTTACTTCAACAATACTCTTTTCGGTCGCGGGGTCATCAACGCTAAAACGCTGGCTTGTAGAATAAAAATCACCGTCGATAAACGAATCAGAAAAAACCAAATCAGACATAGAACCTCCTAGTAAAAGCTATCAGCTATCAGCTATCAGCTATCAGCTATCAGCTATCAGCTATCAGCTATCAGCTATCAGCTATCAGCTATCAGCTATCAGCTA
>NZ_LKDU01000034.1:0-43149 GCF_001401855.1 Pseudoalteromonas sp. P1-7a
GGCGCGAGGTTTGTAACCTAGTGGGCTCGATAACTGCTCCTGCGTTATTCTAATGACTTACATCCATGTAAGAATAAGTAAAAACCGAGCAAAGCTTCCGCGTCCTGCTCACGCCCCTTACCTACATCCATGTAGACAACAAAGAGTTTATCGCCCCTAGGCAGAACCCGCAGGGCAGCGCATGTTTGGCATTTATGTAGCGTTATCGCCTATTTATGGGGAATAACCACACTTCATAGGTTCTGCCTTGCCTAAAAACCAAACATACTGCTGTAAATTCAACCATCAAAGATCAACACGCCCTAAATAAGCTAAAATAATTTTAGGCAGCTCTTGCGCATATCGCTGCGCCGATAAATCACACGCAATCGCAGGGGTTAAATCGTGGTAAAGTACTTTATCAAGCAATGAGCTAACAATTAAAAATACTGCTGTACCTGCCGCCGTTTCGCTCACTTTGGTATCGGTTTGGCTAATTAATTGTGCTAAACGCTGATAAATAACTCGTCTGTTTATGTGTTTATCAGTGCCTAATAACTCACTGTGTAAACGCGAATTTAAATGCAGCGTTCTAAATACTCCCTGTTGTGATAATAAAAACACATACGTTTTATGGCATAAAGAGTTAACTACAGCATCTAAGTTTTCATAGTGCTGTACCTCAAGCTCGGTTACCCAATTATCTAATGCAATACCAAAGTCTTGATACAGCATAGGCAACAGCGACTCTTTGTTTTTAAAGCGACGGTAAAACGTACCAACCGACACCTCGGCGTAGTCTGCCAGCTCTTTTATACTTATGTGTTCAAAAAACTTACTTTTTAAACTGTGATGCAGCGCTTTTAATAATTTTTCTTGGGTTTGCTGGCTGCGTTGTTGCTTGGGTGCCAAAAAAGGGTGTTCAGACATACATTCAACCATGTTGGTTTAACGTGCACGTACTGTGCAGCTTATAAGTATAAATAGTAATACCCAGCCAGTAATTGCTTTACTCGCTGGGTAGTTATGTCGTTATTTTTGGCTATTTAAATAATCTACCGCTAATTGGCTAAGCGCTTTGGTCCCCACTTTAAACGACGATTCATCGGCGTAAAAATACGGTGAGTGGTTACTTGCTACCGTTTTTAGGTCTTGATTTGCTGGTGTACCACCTAAAAATACAAATACACTGGGTATTTTTAATGCATAAAACGAAAAATCTTCTGCGCCGGTTATTTTACCCATTTCTTGCACGTTTTGTTTACCGGCTGCTTTTTCAAGGCTCGGCAACATTTGCGCTGTAAGCTCAGGGTTATTAACCGTTACAGGGTAACCTTCGTGTATATGTACATCGGCCGTTGCCCCCGACGACTTGGCAATATGCGTAGCGGTTGTTTTAATATTTTCAAAGATTTGCGCGCGATTATCCATATCAAAATTACGAATAGTACCAACCATTTCAACTTCTTCAGGAATAATATTATTACGCACACCACCGGCAATTTTACCAAACGACACAATAGCCGGCTCTTTGGTTATATTTACTTGGCGGCTTACAATGTGGTTAACACCCGTTACAATTTGCGCAGCGGCAGCAATTGGATCAACGCCAGTCCAGGGTGCTGAGCCATGCGCTTGGCGACCATGTACAGTTATTTCAAAGCGGTCAGCACTGGCCATAAATGGCCCACTTCGATAACCAATTTTACCTGTATGTAGACTTGAAGTAATATGCAGGCCAAAGGCAACATCTGGCTTATATTTGGTAAAAATGCCTTCTTTAAGCATTAGCTCTGCACCGCCCTCTTCGCCTAAAGGTGCGCCCTCTTCAGCAGGCTGAAACACAAACATAATGTTGCCATGCAGCTCATCTTTCATGTTTGCCAGTACCTGTGCAGCGCCCATTAGCATAGCTACGTGCGTATCGTGACCACAGGCATGCATTATACCTACATCAACGCCTCGGTAAGTGGTGGTTTTGGTTGATTTAAATGGCACATCTGTTTTTTCTGTTACCGGTAGTGCATCCATATCAGCGCGAAGCATAACCGTAGGGCCGGGCTTTGCACCTTTTAAAATACCGACAACACCAGTGTAAGCAATATCGGTTTGTACTTGCATACCTAACGACTTTAAGTGTTTAGCCACAATGCCTGCGGTACGCGTTTCGCGGTTACCAAGCTCAGGATTTTGGTGAAAGTCGCGTCGCCATTCAATTACCTGCTGCTCTACACTTTTAACGTGCTGATCAAGGTTTGCCTGTGCGTTAAACGCACTAAGTGCAGCAAAACCTAATGCCACTGAAAGTAGTGATTTTTTCATCCTGTTTTCCTTTATTATTTTAATGAAGCCCAACAACCGATTTAGTGTTATCGAAAAGTGCTGACAAGTTATAGCCTACACCATTTTTAAATTTACTTTTTACTGCGAGCGCTAAGGCACACAAGTTTGAAAGTAATACTAAAACACTGTTTACTGTAATAGCACCACCCAAAAATGTAAATATGGATTCACATTTTAGTTCATCATACTTTAATAAACCTTTTTTACTGTACTCTTTTTAAATTACACGGAATGACCATGAAAAATCGAATCACTAAAAAGCACGTTTTAAAATCAACATTGGCACTAACTATTGCACTCGCATTGAGTGGCTGCGACATTGATGATGACGATAATAACGACCCTGTCGTTGTAGAAACACCAGAGCCTGCACCGGTTACTTTGCGTGTAATGGAAACAACCGACATACACATGTATTTATCTAACTACGATTACTTTGCACAAGCCCCATCAGAAACCTTAGGTTTTGTTAATACTGCTACCCTTATAAAAGAAGCCCGAAATGAAGTGCAAAACAGTGTACTGGTTGATAATGGTGATTTAATTCAAAACAGCCCGCTTGGCGATTACGAAGCGATTGTACGTAAAGACGATATTTTAAATGGCGCAACCCATGTTGCTTTTAAAGCGATGAACTTGCTTGATTACGATGTAGCTAACTTAGGAAACCATGAATTTAATTTTGGCTTAGAGTTTTTAGATGCCACATTAAGTGGTGCCGACTTCCCGTATATTAATGCCAATGTATACGTAGATGATGGTGATGATGACGACAGCAACGATGAAAACCGTTACACCCCGTATTACATTCAAGACAAAGCCGTACTTGATATAAACGGCAACGAACAAACAATTAAAATTGGTTACTTAGGCCTTACCCCACCGCAAATTATGCAGTGGGATAGCGCGCACTTACAAGGTAAGGTTATTGCAAAAGATATTGTTGCTACTGCTGAAAAGTTCATTCCACAAATGAAAGCACAAGGCGCCGATATTATTATTGCCATTCCGCACTCTGGGTTAACAGCCAGCGCCCAAGAAGACCTTGCTGAAAACACGGCCCTTTACCTGTCTAAAGTAGATGACGTAGACGCCATATTGTTTGGTCATAACCACCGGTTGTTTCCCGGTGATGCGTCGTACGATGACTATGAATCGGCGGGTATTGATAACGTAAACGGAAAACTTAATGGCGTACCCGCTGTTATGCCTGGATTTTTTGGCAATAACTTAGGGGTTATTGATTTAATTATTGAGCCAAACGATGAAGGCGGCTGGGAAGTGACCAGCTCAAAAGTAGAAACCCGCGCCATTAGTGGTACAGACGAAAACGGCGACTTTGTTGATTTAGCTGCTGTAGATACCGATGTAGCTGCCGCAATTGAGCTTGAGCATCAAGCAACGATTGATTGGGTGAGCGAACCATTTGCTGAAATTTCAAACCCAATTTATAGTTTTTTTGCACTAGTACAAGACGACCCATCAATTCAAATAGTATCAGATGCGCAAATAGCGTGGGGCAAAGCGTTTATTCAAGGCACTGAGCTTGATGGCTTACCGGTACTTTCGGCAGCAGCCCCATTTAGAGCTGGCCGCAATGGTATTGAAGATTATACCAATGTAAAAGCAGGCGATATTACCTTGCTTGATACTGTGAGTTTGTATGTGTTTCCAAACACTATTCGTATGGTAAAAGTAACAGGTAACGATGTTAAAGAGTGGCTTGAACGCTCTGCAGGTCAGTTTAATCAAATTGATGTAAACAGCAGTGCTGAGCAAAACCTACTCGATACCACTTTTCCTACATTTAACTTTGATATTATTGACGGTGTTACCTTTGAAATAGACGTAACGCAGCCAAAGCGATACAACAACGATGGCGTATTAATAAGTGAAAACAATTCGCGCATCACTAACTTGCAATACCAAGGTGAAGCAATAGATTTAGAGGCAGAGTTTTTAATTGTAACGAATAACTATCGTGCATCGGGCGGCGGAAACTTCCCAGCGATTGACGGCATCAGCCGTGAAACATTTGAAGGCCCAGATGAAAACCGCGGTGTGCTGCGTAGTTACATTATTAGCGAAGCCGCTAAAAGTAGCAAAGGCAGTATTGACCCGTCGGCCGATAATAACTGGCGCTTTAGCCCCGTGACCACCAGCACAGAGCTAAACGTTGTGTTTAGAACATCACCGCTTGAGGAGGTAGCGACTATTGCCCAAACACTACCAGCTGTGGCGCCTACCTCGCCACTTAAAACTGACGAAAATGGTTTTGCGCTATACACCATTGATTTAAAAAACTAATAGCACATAACCTACAAAAACCAGCTTAATTGCTGGTTTTTGTTTTTTAACAGCGGTGTATTTTGTTGTGCTGGCTTATTTTTATTAAAAACACATTTACGCCAAGCTCTTTTTAAGTGCTAGGATAAGGCCTCGAAATACTGATAACTTGCAAATCAAACTATGAATTTAAACCAGCTTGACCTAAACCTGCTTATTATTTTAAAACAGCTATTAAACGAAAAACATATTAGTAATACCGCATTAACTTTAGGTATGAGCCAACCTTCTATTAGCCGTTCTTTGAGTAAGTTACGCACCCTGTTTGACGATCAGTTATTAATAAGAATGGCAGGGGGTTACGAGTTAACACCTAAAGCGCAGTCGATTCAGCAAGACTTAAATTCTATTTTAAATATGGTAGAAACGCTGGTTAATAAGCAAACCTTTGATCCTAAAACCAGCGAAGCCACCATAAAGCTATTTGGTTTGCCGCCGCAAATGCATTTGTTTATAAAAACAATAATTAAAGAAGTACGCGAGCAAGCACCTAATATAACGCTTGAAATAGATACCCTACCTAAACCACAGTTTTCTGATTTACTAAAAGGCGAAGCCCATTTTGTAATAACAGGCCATAAACCAGCTAACTCAGAGGGTAAGCTCTATTGCCAGCCATTGTTTGAGCGAGAGTTTAAACTTGTTATGGCACGCAATCATAAACTGGCCAATCGTGAGCTAAGTGTTGAGCTATTGCGCGATTGTAACTTTGGACAAATATCTATTCAGGGAGAAAAAGATTTAACTATTGCACAAAATTTTGCCGCACTGGGTATTGATAATATTGCGACCCCTGTACGGTTAAAAAACTTTTATAGTATTGGCACCATTGCCGAAAATACTGACTTAATATTTTATGTTCCCAACCACTTTGCTGCCGATGTGTGCCAGCAGCACGACGTAATAGCCGAAACACCGCCAAAAGAGCTTGGTTTAGGTTACGCTGAGGTATCGTTATATTGGCATCAACGTCATCACAACGACCCTGTATGCCAGTGGTTTAGGGAGCTTGTAAAAAACAAAGTATTTAAAACGTAGATAATTGCTATTCATTTAGAGCATGTATTTTAAATTGCCATTCGTGCCGCCGATCTATCTAATACGAATCATTCTTAATCATATTAAAGTTAGATAATAATACTCACGATGAAAAACATGCTCCCATTTAATAAGAACTCACTTACTATTGTTGTTGGTACTTTGTGTACTAGCATGTCATTTGCAAGCTTAGCGGAACAAGCTCCCGATACATCAGAAACAATTGAAGTATGGGGCACAACTATTACTAACGACTCGCTATTACAAGACGACATAGAAAGAAAGCAAGCCAACCATTTAAGTGACTTATTACGCGACCAAGCAGGTATTGATGTAGGTGGCTCGCACTCAATTGTACAAGGCATTAATATTCGTGGTGTTGATGACTTAGATTTAAATATTACCGTTGATGGTATTAGCCAAAACAACAACATGTTTCATCACTCGGGTAACTTATTAATTAACGCTGATATTTTAAAAGCGGTAGATATTAAAGTAGGTACCAACTCAGTGCTTACCGGCGGTCTTTCAGGCGGTGTTGCTTTTGAAACCAAAGACGCAAAAGATTTACTAGAGCCAGGCCAAGACTTTGGCGCACGTTTATACACAAACTTAGGTACTAACGATTACGCTGGTGGCTCTGCAGCTGTGTATGGACAACTAACAGATAACATAGACGCCCTTGCCTATTACACCTACACCGACAGAAATAACTTTGAAAACGGTAACGGTAAAGAAGTCACCGGTAACGAAGGTCGTACGATAGATGGCATATTTAAGCTAGGTTGGGATGTAAACGAGAGTAACCGTTTCGTATTTTCATACGATAGATACAATGATGAAGGCGACTACTACGTAAAAACCAACTTTGGTGCAGGCTTTGCTGAAGACTCAGACGCGCAAACAGAAGATATTGACTACACACGTACCAGTACCTCACTTGCTTATGAACTAGATAAAGGCGATGCAATCACCCTACGTGCAAGCGTTTACCGTAACGAGCTAAGCTATATTGCACTGGGTACAGAAGGTAACTCAGAGCATACCGGCTACACAGCCCTTGCTGCATCAAAATTAGCACTGGCTGGTTTTAACCATACATTACGCTACGGCGCTGAAGGGTATGAGCAAGTATCAAAACGTATTGCAAACCACGTACAAACCAATAAAGACACTGCCGACTCTCATGCTGTATACATTGAAGATGAAGTAGCGTTAACAGATCAGCTATTTGTTACGCCAGGCGTGCGTTACAACTACTTTAAAGTTGATATGTACTCTGCCGGTACTAACGATTCGTTAGATAAATCGTGGAACGAGCTAACATTTGGCCTAGCGGCTAAATACCTAATTAACGATAACTGGAGTGTTAACGCAAGCTCTACCGAGCTATTTCAGGGCCCTGGCCTGCGTGAAAGCTACGTTGATTACAGCACTAACTTTGATAAAGACCTGAAAGCAGAAACCGGTGTAAATAACGCCATAGGTTTTGCCTTTAAAGACCAAAATATTATGGGCTTAGACTCATTTGGTTTTTCATTAAACCTATTTAAAACCCGTATTGAAGATTACATAGACAACTGGGCTATTGGTAAAGGCCGCCCTATTGGCACCTATGAAAACTCAGGCGATTACGATATTGATGGTTTTGAATCAACGCTTTCACTGCGTAAAGCGCTATTTAGTGCGCGCTTAAGTTACTCTAAATCAGACTCTGAACAGCTAGAAACAGGCGAGCAACTTCGTTATGAAGTAGGCGATAGTATTTCATTAAACTTAGGCTACGAAGTACCACAGTACGACTTAAAATTTAATTGGACCAGCCTAGTTAACAGAACTGATGACTCGGTATCAAGCGGTGCTGATATTCATAAGGTAGGTTACCAGGTTCATAACATCAGTATGCAGTGGTTACCAAGTCAGCTTGAAGCACTAAGCATGACCTTAGGTGTCGAGAATATCTTTGATAAAACATATTACTCACACGCTTCATACTCAAGCGATACAGTGCAAGATTACGAAGCGGGCCGTAATGTTAAATTAAGTGCCTCTTACGTTTTTTAATTTAATAAATTGCTCATGATTTAAGGCTCAATATTTTATTGAGCCTTTTGTTGTTTAAGGGGGGGCGTACCTTAAATAGCGGCAATCATAAATAATAAATAAACTTTTTCAGGGTTAATAATGTCTGATTGGAAACAAAACTTACAAAAGTTCCGTTATGTAATGGACACCTTACTGCTTATTAGCTTTATGCTAGTAAGTGCACCACAGGCCACGGGCGTGCCTTTGCACGAATGGTTTAGCTTATTTTTTATTATTCCTTTTGTTATTCACTTACTACTGCACTGGGATTGGGTAAAACGCAGCTTTAGTCGTTTATTTGCAAACATAACAGCACGTGAGCGCTTTAATATAGTTTGGGATTACCTACTTTATATAATGATGTTATTAGTATTTGTGAGCGGCTTTTTAGTGTCGGTTGCTTTACTACCGGCACTTAATATTAGTTTAAACATTCAAGATTTTTGGTCGAAAATACATCACGATTCAGCCACCTTTATTATGCCTATGCTAGGTGTGCATTTAGCGCTTAACTTTTCTTGGATAGTAAAACTTACTAAACGTATGTTTGCCAAGGAGGCTAAATAATGAAGCACCTAAAACAACAGTGGCAAAGCCGCACCAGCATAGTGTTAATTATATCTGTTTTAGTGAGCTTGTTACTGGTTAGTTTAGAGCTCACCGACTGGGCCGCACAAATAAATCAGCAAGGCTACACCCATGGTGCCGCCGATGGTGAAAAACCAAATATAGCCCCCGTGCTAATGTACATTTTACCCTTTGTAAAAGAGCTTATTTTAATAGGCGTACCTATGTTACTTACTTTAGGGATAGCCAAATTAATAGGCTTAATAAAAGGAATGTTTAAAAACAAAGCCTGAATACGAATGCAACACGTATCAAAATCTGGCGTTTATAGATACATTGTTAAGTTAGTATGTCTATAAGCGCAGCTTTTTATGAGTTATAAATCAAGTAGTACCACATACCAATACAGCATTTTTATATTAAGCACATTCATTATATGGGCTACTTTAATAAGCTTTAAAGCTAATGCCGAAAAGGTGATTCCTTTTCAATCGCAATGGCTAAAAAACCACTATGCTGAGCGTATAGCCCATTTTAAGCTGCAACCTTTGCGCAAAGGCGATATTGTTTTTATTGGTGATAGCATTACTGAGCAGGGATTAAATTGGGCCATTAGGTTTAACGACCTGCGCGTGAGAAACCGCGGTATTAGTGGCGATATGACCTACGGTGTGTTAGCGCGTTTAAACGAATTAAAAGCAGCCCCTCCTAAAGCTATATTTTTAAAAATTGGCGTTAACGATATTTTTAATTTTCATTATATTAAGCAAGTTAAAAACCTATCGTCGGTAAGTGAAAATATAGAAAAAATAGTGACTCAGCTCAACGAATCACTCCCAAATACACAAATTTATGTACAAAGTATTTTGCCCGAACATCGCGATTTTATAACGCAAATGGCGAAAACCGTTAACCAGCAAATTAAAGCAATTAAGCACGCAAAATTTACCTATATAGACTTACACCCCGTATTTTTAGGCCCTCAAGGCACGCTTAATGAAACGCTCACGACCGATGGCACCCATTTAAACAAGGCAGGCTATGACCTTTGGGCTAAGCAACTTGCACCAATAATGAAAACCTTAAAGTGAAGAGTTTATTAATTACTATATTAATGGCGGCAAGCTTTACGTGTGCCGCCAGTAAAGCGCCTGTAAAAAGCTACCCTAACGGCGCAACTAAAGCCGTTATTTTTAGTTACGACGATGGCGTTACACAAGACAGAAAACTCGTGGAACTATTTAATAAGTACCAGGTTGTTGGCACATTTAATTTAAACTCAGGATTATTTGCTAAAAAGCTACCGTGGATGAAAGCCTTTACCGGTAAAGAAGGCGAATATATTAAACAAAGTGAAGTAAAAGCACTTTATAAAGGCCATGAAATAGCAAGCCATAGTTACTCACACCCAGGCTTTGCGGGCTTAGATACAGCAGAGCTAAAATTACAACTAGCCCGTGATAAGCAAATTCTATCGCCTATTAAAGGCAGCCCTCTAAACTCATTTGCATACCCTTTAGGCTCATACGATAAAGCTGCGATGACACTAGTAAAGCAAGCTGGTTTTACTAACGCCCGAACAGTAAACGACACTCTAAATTTTAAACTCCCTACCAACTACATGGCGTGGAATCCAACCGTTCACCACTCAAACGCAATGCCATTAATAGAGCAATACTTAGCGCTAAACAGTAATGAACTCAGCGTAATGATGATTTGGGGCCATTCGTGGGAGTTTGATAAAAACGTAGAGAATAACAACTGGGATTACGCCGAAAAGCTCATTCAAACACTCTCAAATAAAGATGATATTTGGTATGTATCGGCTGGAGAGTTCATCGCGTTTTTAGAGGGTAAATAAGCCTGAAAAGCGCTAAGTAGGCGCTCGTGTAAACATACTCAAATTTCAGGCATAAAAAAGCCTCTGCTAAAACTAGCAGAGGCTATAAAAAGTGGTACCAGCGGGCGGACTCGAACCGCCACGCATTGCTGCAGGGGATTTTGAATCCCCCATGTCTACCAATTTCATCACGCTGGCATCATTTTTCTTTAACCTTCTAAACACGAGAAGATAAAGAAAAACCACTTTAGAGCTAAGGATTATTTATGTGCCTTCGTCTCTATGCCAAGCATTATACAAACAATAGGGGTGGCAGCAAGCGTTTTATGACATTAGCCTGATCAATCGCTTAACATTTAGACAGCCCACAATAAATAAGGTTAGCTCCATACCCCCCTAAATACATAAAACAGTTAGGCTAAACTATAGCGCTTAGTATTTAGATGCTTTTTTGCTAAACTAGCGCGCATATTAATAGTGAGAGTATATTTATGACGGGTGAGTTTCCACGTGCTGGGTTTTGGCGTCGCTTTGCGTCCTTAGTTTACGATACGTTAGCCATTATTGCATTTGCTATGTTAACGGTTGTGCTCTATTTATTTGCCGTACAAGGGCTTATTACACTTGATGTGATTAGCTTAAATGGAGCTGAGGATGTATCGGCACTTATTCAAGAATCGTTATTGCTCTCAAGCGTTCGCAGCGCCCTACTTGTTACAGTTGCCTTGGTATTTTTTGGCTACTTTTGGACTAAAAGCGGGCAAACTATTGGCATGCGCGCATGGCGTTTAAAAGTACAAACTAACGAAGGATGTTTAATTAGTTGGCCGCAGTCTATTGTTCGCAGCCTAAGTGCCCTGCTTGGATTAGGTAATCTGGTGGTATTAATTGATTTTAAAAACAAAAAAGCGCTACAAGACTATATTTCAAAAACAGAGGTCGTTACCCTTACAAAAGAAGAAAACAAGCGTATTTACCGCGAGCTAGATTAGTAAAAGCAAAAAGGGTGACCCTTGGTCACCCTTTTTAATGCAATGTATAAACGGCTATACCCGTTTATTCATTAAATATGTAGCAAAGCCTATAAACAGTACACTTGGCAATACCGCGCCTATAATTGCGGGTATTTGATAAACCATTACGACTGGACCAAATATCTCATTTGTTAAGTGAAATACAATCCCTGTTACTACACCCATAATGATGCGCGCGCCCATAGTTACGGTACGTAAAGGGCCAAATATAAACGACAGTGCAACTAGTAGCATAACGGCAACAGAGACTGGCTGCATTAGCTTACGCCACAAAGCCAGCTCATAGGTGCTGGTATCTTGCTCATTTTGCTGTAAGTACCCTAAGTATGACCAAAGCCCTGTAAACGAAAGCGACTCAGGTTTCACCGATACCACCCCAAGCTTTTCGCCCGTTAATTGCGATGGGTAAAACTCTTCATCTATGTGCTCACTGCTTATTTGCTCATCACTAATATGAACCTTATTTACATCGCGTAATAGCCAACCTTCGTCACGGCCAATAGCAACTTTAGCTTTAGTGATTTGAGTTAAATCGAGTGACTTGTCAAAGTGATACATATGTACACCGTTTAAGCGGCCACTTTGATCTACATCTTCAATATTAATAAAGTTATTGCCATCTTTAGCCCATACGCCTTTTTGTGCATTAAACACGTCGCCACCATGTATTGCCTGATTACGCATTTCTTTGGCGTGTTGTTGCGCCTCGGGTGCGCCCCATTCACCAAGGGCCATCATGCACACAGCCATAAACACGGCGGTTTTCATTACCGAGCCTATAATTTGTAAGCGCGACATACCCGCAGCTTGCATAACCACTAACTCACTATTTGAAGCCAGTGCACCAAGCCCAGTTAAGCCACCAATAAGCGCAGCCATCGGGAAAAATATAACTAAGTCGCCTGGCATACTGTAAAAAGTATATAAAGTAGCGGTCATTAAATCGTAACTGCCACGACCTACCGACTTTAGCTGATCAATAAATTTAATTAATGTACTAATCCCTACTAGCACCAACAAAGCAAATCCAGTGGTTTGTAAAATGCTGCGGCCTAAGTACCAATCGAGTGTTTTCATCATGCGCTTAACTCCCGTTTTGTTACAACGGCTTTAAGCCAGGCCCCTAGTGGGCGACCTTTTATAATTAATAAACTGCCTATAAACAAAGCACTTAAGTGAATCCACCATAAGCCGATTGAAGGCGGTATTTTGCCATCTTCTACAGCAAATTTTGCGGCATTGAGTAAGATAAAATAACCCAAGTACAAGCTAATGGCTGGCACTAATTTAGCAAACTTACCTTGGCGCGGATTAACCACACTTAGCGGTACTGCTATTAAGGTGAGTAACGGAATAGAAAGCGGTATGGCAATGCGCCACTGCCACTGAGCAATTGACTCAGAGGTGTTAAGTGGTAATAACTGATTAGTAGGTATCGCTTCTAATTTACGGCGCTGATGCTCTATTTCTTGCTCGCGTATTTGTACGCTGTAGCCATCAAACTGCGTTAAATTAAGGGCCGGTGTTTGGCCATCGGTTTCGTAGCGTTTGCCATCAGTTAGCACTAATTGCTGCTCACCGTTTACAGCCTCTACCACCACACCTTGCTCGGCATATACTAAACGTGCAAGGTCATCTTTTTCAGTATCGGGAAGCTGCGCTACAAATACTTTATTAAGTTCTTTACCGCCGTTTTCAATGTTATGAATAAACACCACGGCTTTTTCGTTACCGGTTTGTTGAAACCGCCCCGCTCTTAAGGCTGATAAACCCGCATCGGCCTTAGCTTGTTCTTTTAATTGGTACTCTTGCTCGCTGGCCCATGGCGCAAGGTACATGGTCAGTGAGGCTGCTAATATAGCCAAACCCACGCTCGAAATTAAAGTGACGCGTACCACGTACCATTCGCTCACCCCACACGCTTTGAGCACAGTCATTTCGCTGTCGGCGTAAATGCGGCTGTAGGCTAAAATTATGCCCAAAAATATACTTAATGGCAGGATCAGCGAGGCTAGTTGCGGCAATTTAAGCGCAATCATCGATAATACTAATTTGGCAGGAATGCTCCCTTCTGAGGCATCACCTAAAATAACCACAAACTTTTGTGACACAAAAATGGTCATTAAAGTTAAAAATACGGCGATCTGCGATTTTAAAACCTCAGCGGTCAAATAACGAAAAATAAGCAATGCTCGCCCCTGTTAAACATAGAATTTCACTACAATAGTGATAATTTGATAATAAAGTAGCTATTTTACCCAGTTTTATCTGGTAAATAAGTCGTTATTATAAGCTAACAAAATTAATTATCCTACCTAAGTGCACGATATATTGTTGCATTAGTAGCCCTTAAACATATAAAGTTCAATTACACAGTAAGAGTCAGAAAAAATCAGCTAAAATTAAGATTATCCCTACATAAGTTACGTAGCTAAGACTAGATTTTATTTTTTTAGCCCCTATTAATAACGTATATGACTCACAACCAGGAGTAACAATGGAATTTAACGTAAAAAGTGGTAGCCCAGAAAAACAGCGCAGCGCGTGTATTGTCGTTGGTGTTTACGAACCACGTAGGTTATCCCCCATTGGTGAACAACTCGATAAAATCAGCGATGGTTATATCTCAAATTTACTACGCCGTGGCGATTTAGAAGGTAAGCCGGGGCAAGTTTTATTATTGCATCATGTACCTAACGTTTTAAGCGAGCGCGTATTGCTTGTTGGCTGTGGTAAAGAGCGCGAGCTTGATGATAAGCAATATAAGCAAATAATTTCTAAAACAATTAATACCTTAAACGAAACCGGCTCTATGGAAGCGGTATGCTTTTTAACAGAGCAACACGTTAAAGGCCGTGATACCTACTGGAAGGTTCGCCAAGCGGTAGAAACAACACAAGATTGTTTATACACATTTAACCAGCTAAAAAGCAAAAAAGTAGACCCGCGTCGTCCACTTCGTAAAATTGTGTTTAACGTACCCACGCGTCGCGAGCTGACCATTGGTGAAAGCGCTATTGAGCATGGTTTAGCCATTGCCGCAGGTAGTAAGCTATGTAAAGACGTAGCCAACATGCCACCCAATATTTGTAATCCCGCTTACTTAGGCGAACAAGCACAAGAGCTGGCTAACAATTTTGACAACATCACCGTTGATATCATTGGCGAAGAAAAAATGGCAGAGCTTGGTATGAACTCGTACTTAGCTGTAGGCCGTGGTAGTGATAACGAGTCGGTAATGTCGGTTATTAACTACAAAGGTGCAGCTGATGACCAAGCGCCGATTGTACTTGTTGGTAAAGGTTTAACGTTTGATTCAGGCGGTATTTCAATTAAGCCAGGCGAAGCCATGGATGAAATGAAATACGACATGGGCGGTGCAGCCGGTGTAATTGGCGCTATGCGCGCACTGGCACAAATGCAGCTACCTATTAACGTAATTGGCGTGTTAGCTGGCTGTGAAAACATGCCAAGCTCTAATGCGTATCGCCCTGGTGATATTTTAACAACCATGTCGGGACAAACAGTTGAAGTGCTTAATACTGATGCTGAAGGCCGATTAGTATTATGTGATGCACTCACGTACGTTGAGCGTTTTGACCCAGATACAGTCATTGACGTAGCAACACTCACTGGTGCGTGTATTGTTGCCCTTGGCGCACACGCTACGGGTTTACTGTCAAATCACAACCCACTGGCGCATGATTTATTAAAAGCGTCTGAGCAAAGTGGCGACCGCGCATGGCAGTTACCACTGTGGGATGACTATCAAGATCAACTCGATAGCCCATTTGCCGATTTTACAAACTTAGGCGGGCGCTCTGCAGGTACTATTACCGCAGCGTGTTTCTTATCTAAGTTTACTAAAAAATATAACTGGGCACATTTAGATGTCGCCGGTACAGCGTGGCGCAGTGGTGCTAAAAAAGGCGCAACTGGGCGTCCTGTTCCTATGCTTACTCAGTATTTATTAAACCGAGCTGGAGTAAGCGAAGCTGCACACGATTAATAATCTGCTTAGCTTGTTTTAAGGCGCCATTTGGCGCCTTTTTTATTGCCTTAATTATCTGTGTATTAATTGAAGCAAACCCCGTTATATGGCAAAATCTGCCTCTTAATTTATGTGTATCAACTATGTGCACATTCAATGTCATGGGAAACCCCGATACAATGAACATGAATGCCCAATTTTTCGTTCTAAAGCAAGAGGATGAATCAAAAGCTAAGCCTGATGATCATTTTGCTTTAGCAGCTCAAATTGCCGCAGAGCAGTATCGTTTAGGGAACCGTGTGTTTATTTTTGTTGATAACGAACACACCGCCTATGCCATTGACGAAACCATTTGGGCATTTGATCCCGACAGTTTTGTGCCGCATAACCTGCAAGGCGAAGGCCCAAAAGCCGGCGCGCCTGTAGAAATAGGCACCACGCCTCCTGTTGGCAAACGTAACGTTTTAATTAACTTAGCTAATAACCTGCCCGATTTTATTAGGCGCTTTAGCCAAGTTTTTGATTTTGTACCAGTAGAGTCTGTAGCTAAACAAGCCGCTCGTGAGCGCTTTAAAAAGCTGCGCCAACTTGGTGCCAATATCAGCACGCAAGAGATTAATAGCTAGCCGTTTAGGATAAAGCTAACCAACTAATTTAAGTACTTATTTAAGGTTCTGTGTAATGGATAAAACCTACAATCCGCAAGATATTGAACAGTCACTATACCAAGACTGGGAACAAAAAGGCTACTTTAAGCCATCTGGCCAAGGCGTACCGTATTCAATTATGATCCCGCCGCCAAATGTCACCGGTAGCTTGCACATGGGCCACGCCTTCCAAGATACAATAATGGATACCCTTACGCGTTTTAAGCGTATGCAAGGTAACAACACATTATGGCAAGTAGGTACTGACCACGCGGGTATTGCAACGCAAATGTTGGTTGAGCGTAAACTACACGCTGAAGAAGGTAAAACACGTCACGATTTAGGCCGCGAAGATTTTATTAATAAAATTTGGGAATGGAAAAACGAATCTGGCGGTACTATCACTAAACAGCTTCGTCGCCTTGGTGCATCGGTTGATTGGGACCGTGAACGCTTTACGATGGACGATGGCTTATCTGAAGCGGTTAAAGAAGTATTTGTTCGTCTGCACAAAGAAAACCTAATTTACCGTGGTAAGCGCCTAGTAAACTGGGATCCAAAACTACACACGGCTATCTCAGACCTTGAAGTTGAAAACAAAGAAAAACAAGGCCACATGTGGAACCTACGTTACCCACTAGCTGATGGCGTTAAAACACAAGACGGCAAAGACTACATTGTTGTAGCAACAACTCGTCCAGAAACCATGCTAGGTGATTCAGGTGTTGCAGTAAACCCAGACGACGAGCGCTACCAGGACCTAATCGGTAAAGAGATTTTACTGCCTATTGTAAATCGTCGTATCACTATTGTTGCAGATGAGCACGCTGATAAAGACAAAGGCACAGGTTGTGTAAAAATCACCCCTGCACACGACTTTAACGATAACGAAGTTGGCAAGCGTCACAAAATGCCAATGATCAATATTTTCGATAAAAACGCTGCCATTCTTACCCAAGGTGAAACATACACCTTTGACGGTAAAGAGCTTGAATTTGATGCACCAATTCCTGAGCGCTTACACGGTCTAGACCGTTTTGCTGCGCGTAAAGCGATTATCGCAGAATTTGAAGAACTTGGTTTACTTGAAAAAATCGAAGACCATGCGTTAACTGTACCTTACGGCGACCGCTCTGGTGTGGTTATTGAGCCACTACTTACTGACCAATGGTATGTACGTGTTGCGCCACTTGCAGAACCTGCTAAAGATGCAGTTAAAAACGGCGACATTCAGTTTGTGCCTAAACAGTACGAGAACATGTACTTCTCGTGGATGAACGACGTACAAGATTGGTGTATTTCACGTCAGCTTTGGTGGGGTCACCGTATCCCGGCTTGGTACGACAGCGAAGGCAACGTTTACGTTGGCCGCGATGAAGCAGAAGTTCGCCGTGAAAACAACATTGCCGATGATGTTGCGCTAAGCCAAGACGAAGATGTACTTGATACTTGGTTCTCATCTGCGCTGTGGACGTTCTCAACCCAAGGTTGGCCGGAGAACACAGATGATTTAAAAACCTTCCACCCGTCTGACGTGTTAGTAACGGGCTTTGATATTATTTTCTTCTGGGTTGCGCGTATGATCATGATGACGCTACACTTCATAAAAGACGAAAATGGGAAGCCGCAAGTACCGTTTAAAACAGTGTATGTAACGGGCCTTATACGTGACGACAACGGCGATAAAATGTCTAAGTCAAAAGGTAACGTACTTGACCCACTGGACATGATTGACGGCATTGAGCTTGAAGATTTAGTACAAAAACGTACTGGCAACATGATGCAGCCTAAACTTGCCGCTAAAATTGAAAAAGACACGCGCAAAGTATTTGCAAATGGTATTGAAGCACACGGTACCGATGCGCTTCGCTTTACCCTTGCGGCAATGGCATCAACCGGTCGTGATATTAACTGGGATATGAACCGTCTAGAAGGTTACCGTAACTTCTGTAATAAACTATGGAACGCAAGCCGTTACGTATTAATGAACACAGAAGAGCAAGATTGTGGCTTCAACGATGCTGAAAAAGAGTTTTCGTTAGCCGATCGTTGGATCTTAGGCCAATTTGAATCAACGGTTAAAACCTACACTGAGCACCTTGATAACTACCGCTTTGATTTAGCCGCTAACACGCTTTACGAATTCACTTGGAATCAGTTCTGTGATTGGTATTTAGAGCTCACTAAGCCGGTATTATTTAAAGGCAATGAAGCACAGCAACGCGGTACTCGTAACACGCTAATAACCGTGCTTGAAAGCTTACTGCGCTTAATGCACCCAATGATGCCATACATTACCGAAACTATTTGGCAGCGCGTTGCACCACTTGCAGGGCTTGAAACAGCAGGCACCAGCATCATGGTACAAGGCTTCCCTGTTTATAATGAGGCAAACGTTGATGCCCAAGCTATGGACGACTTAGAGTGGGTTAAACAGTTTATTTTAGCAATTCGTGTTATTCGTGGTGAGATGGACATTAGCCCAAGTAAGCCACTTAACGTGTTACTGGCTAACGCATCAAGCGATGATGTGCGCCGTATTAACGAGAACGAGTCATTTATTGCCTCGCTTGCTAAACTTGAATCGTTCACCCTGCTTGAAAACAAAGACGATGCACCCGCGTGTGCAACATCATATGTTGGCAACCTTGAAATTATGATCCCTATGGCGGGCTTAATTGACGTTGAAGCCGAGCTTGCTCGTATTAACAAGCAACTCGAAAAAGCAGAAAAAGGCCTAGCCCAAGTGCAAAACAAGCTGGCTAACGAAAAGTTTGTTAACAACGCACCTGAAGCCGTACTAGCAAAAGAAAATGCTAAATTAGCTGAGTTCACTGATGCTAAAACCAAGCTTCTTGAGCAAAAAACTAAAATAGAGAGCTTATAAACTTTCATAAAAATGCCTATTAACATCATTTAATAGGCATTAAAAAAGCCGCTCACTGTTAAAGTGAGCGGCTTTTTTTGTGCCCTGCGATTAACTACAAGGCATTTCTACATTAAAACTTGTAGTTGTACTGAGCGCCAATAACAACGGCATGGCCTTTTGACTCAAAGCCCCACTGGCTGCCTGAGTCATCAGTTTCAGTAAAGTTTTGTGTTTTACCGCGAACAACACTTACACCTAAATCGACATTTGATTGCTTATCGATTGCGTAGTTACCACCTACCGAGAACCAAAAACGGTCAGTATCTGGAATAGAGATAGAAAGGTGAGTTTGTGATACTGGCGACTCATCAAACGCTACACCTGCACGAAGAAGTAAGTCTTCGTTGTATTGGTAATCAGCACCGATAGAGTAACGGAATGCATCATCAAACTGCTCTTGCTTTTCAAATGCAACAAACTTGTCGCCAGTAGGCGCTGTTACTTGCGCTTCTAACGATTCAAAACTGCTCCAGCCTGTCCATAATACACTGTAGTGTAATCCAAGTTTTTCATCTAGCTGATGTGAACCAGAAAATTCAGCAATTGCTGGAAGTGTTAAATCTACCGAGCCAGGTAATTGTGCACCACCTGTGCCGCCTACTTGTACTGGTAGCTCATTTGAGAAATCACCTTCGAAGGTAATATCTGTTTCGCTACGATAGTTAAAACCAAAGCGGCTGTTTTCGTCTAATTGGTACATTAAGCCCACATTTAAGCCTAGGCCGGTGTCATCACCTTGAAGGTTTACTGCATCAGCACCAAAATCAATACCACTTGCATTAGCGCCTACTTTACGAATTACTGTTGCATCAGCATAAATGTAGTTTAAGCCAACACCAAAGCTAAATTGCTCTGTTACTTTGTATGCAACGCTTGCATTAAAGTTAACGGTCAAAATTTCTGTTTCACCAGCAATTTGGCCCGCTACGTAGTCATCGTTAAACTCTGTAGATAAACCAAAGTTAGAAAACGCACCAAAACCTACTGATACTTTATCGTTGTAAGGCATAGTAAAGTAAGCGGCTGGTACCACTGCGCTTGGCGCAATGCTGTCGTCATCTAACGCACTTGGGTCTATACCATTGTTAGTAGACTCACCTTCAATGCTTACATCTGGCACTACAGCAATAGCTGCAACACTCAATTGCTTATCTTTAAATAAAGTCATTAATGCGGGGTTACGAGCAACAACAGAGGCGTCGTCAGCGATAGATGCTTCACCGGCGTATGCACGGCCAAGGCCTGATGCGTTTTGCTCAGCTAACTGAAACGCAGCAGCAAATGTATCTGCAGATACTAACGCAAGCGAAGCTGCGATTAGAGTTTTAGAAAATTTCATTGTTGTGTCCTTAACCAAACAGGCGTTTGGGTATCTATGTGTTGTTATTAGGATTTTAAACTTGGCTACACTACCTTAATTTTTTATAAAAAACTGTAATAAAGCGACAAAAAACACCAAAAAACACGTTTTTTAACTACATTTTAACAACTATTTAAAACTCATCGGAGCAGAAATGTGTTATTAGAGCTTATACTCTAATTGTAATTAATTATCATTTAGATTGACTTGTAATTCCGTGCATTTTAAACTCGTTACAAAATCACAAAGGAAGCAAATAGGTGATCATATTACTTATTATTGCGGGGCTCATTTTTTGTGGCGCCAGTGTGTATTGTTTTTATAAAGCAAACTATTGTGCTTGCACACAGGCCGGCCAATGCGATAACCCCGTAAACCATTACTGGTTGGGGGCCATGCTAAATGCATTAGTGTCGTTAGCTTTTTGCTGTATTGCACTGCATGTAGAGCAAGGAACATTACTATGGCTTACGTTAATGGCGAGCTGTTTTTTAGGCGCTTACATTTCTGCCAAGCGCGAAAAACTTAAACGCTGTAAAAAAGCTAATTCAACAAATGCTCTTTTAACAAACGAGCCAAATTAATTTGATAATCATGGGGCTTAATGCTCGATACAATTTTTATACTTTGATCTGGCTCGCTTAAATCGAGATCTTTAGGGGTGACGTGATGGCCATGCTTTGCATTATAAAATAGTTTAACCTTTGGCTTTATTGGGTTTAGCTTATTACCTTCAAGTACCAAGGCTAAACGCTCATTGGTTAATTTGACTATAGTACCTACCGGATGTACACCTAAGCATTTTATAAAATGTTGAACAAGCTCTGCATCAAATAGCTCTTTATGCGCTAACAAATAACGTAATGCATTAATGGGTTCATCTCCCTCCTGATGAGGTCTGTCGGCTGTTAGCGCATCGTACACATCAACAATTGCCATAATGCGCGCTGGGCGACTAAGCTTTTCAGCTGTAATACCACGTGGATAGCCTGAGCCATCTAATCGTTCATGGTGGTTAACTATCATGTCGAGCATTAGAGGGGTAATGCCCTTTTCACCTTTGACCAGGCCTAAACCTTGGGCGACATGACGTTTAATAATATCCATTTCACTGCTAGTGAGCTTACTTGGTCTAGAAATAATCCCCTGCGGGAGTTTAGCCTGCCCTAAATCGTGAAGTAGCGCGCCCATAGCAAGCTGCTGTACGGCTTCTTCTTTGTACCCTAAATATTTAGCGAACACAGCGGTGAAAATAGCGCAGTTAACCATGTGGCGCCAATTGTAACTATGTTTGTCTTTTATGCGGGTTAAAATGGTCATTGCGCTAGTATTTCTAAATACCGAGCTGACTATATCGTTAGCCATTTCGTCAATTACCGTTAAATTAACCGTTAACCCTGTGGTTACATCACCATACAAAGCTTGCAGCTTGCGATTATGCTGCTCAAAGTTAATGCTGGCTTTAGCAAATTCTTGCTCAAGGTTAATTGCAGGTTTTACCGCTGGCGGCTTAGCTTTGCTGCTGGATGTAACAGGCTCTTTTACTACAGCAGCCTTGGGTCTGTACTTATCAGGTACGGCTGCATCGCCTTTAGTAAAGTCGATAAGCAGCTCTAAAACGCCTTCTGTTACTAAGCGCTTTATAATTGCTTGGTTTCGCACTAAACCACTGGTTTTTATTTTTATACTATTGAGCCCTTCCTGCTGTTTGGTAACACTGTCAACAAACATACCTGGGGTAAGCTCTGAAATGGGTAACGCGATGAGCATGGTAAAAGCGTTTTTTACAATTAAATATGCCTACTAAATAGCACTATTTAAGCATAAAAGTCTACTTTTTGAGTTGAGGATAATACTATATAACTATAAAGGACTACTAAATTTGATTAGGCGTAAACAGGAAAATGATAAAAAGCAAATGGCGCTCTTGCTAGGGATCGAACCTAGAACTTAGCCTCCGGAGGGCCACGTGATATCCATTTCACCACAAGAGCACATTTGTTGCTAAAACACTAACTCGCGATATCAATGCTTTAGCACTGGCAATAATAAAGAGATCTTTAAATAAATACCAGCATCATTAAGTTATATGCCTATAAATCAAACTGTTTTTGATAAAACACTTCACAACTTGCAAAAAACAAGCTATTTATTGGTATTCAATAAAAAATAGTAACCGTTTAGCAACATATTATGGATGCTTACGGATTATATAGAGGATGTAATTATGAGTTTAATGTCGACTGAGCAAGTGGCTGAGTTTTTAGGTGTAAAAACCGAGCGTGTAAAACGTCTTGCTCGAGAGAGCTTACTTATTGCCAAGTCTGAAGATGAAAACGGTGAGCCCCAATTTGATGCTGACGAAGTAGCGAAGTACAAAGAGCTTGCCGCGCGTTTTGGCGGGCTTTAATCTTTTATCTCGTTTAATAACTTATTTAGCTGCGCGCGTAATGTGCTTGCCTTATTATTTATGTCGCGCTGCTCATACCACCCTATACATAACACCAAAAACACCACTTTAAAGTAACGTAGCTTGTCATAAGCGCAATAAAACTCACTGGGTATTGCTTGCTGGGCGCTATATTGCTCAAGCAAAGTGTGCTCTGCGTGCGCATTTAGCTCTAAGCTAACCGCAAGTGCCGCTAAATCAAAATACACGTCGTTTGTTTGCGCATATTCAAAGTCAATCAAATACATGCCACTTGAATTTACTATTAGGTTATCTTTAACTAAATCGTTATGACAAAAGCCACTGTTGTAGGGCATGTCACTAATGGCGCTTAGCGTATCTTCAATTAAGCGGCTGTGCTGTTGATATATGTTGCTATTAGCGTAATACACAAGCTCTTTTGCAATATCCATTGGCTGTGTAGCTAGAGGGTAACTATGAACGCGTGCCAATTTTTCAACTAAGTCGATGCTGTAGCTATTAGTGGCAATATCGCCACAAATATAGCGAAATGCAGCTCGCCTGTTAGCCTTATCAAGCCAAATGGGTTTAGGGCAAACGTTATGCTGGCTAAGTGCAGTTTGGGCTTGTAGCCCTATTTTAGGCCAATGCGATTTGTAGCATTTTAATAAGTAGTTTTGCTGTGCGGTTTTTATTAGGTAATTGTCGTTACTTAAACCATTCACTAATTTAGTGGTTTGTAGCACGTGCTCAGGTGCCATAAACTCACTACATAACGCGGCAATATTTGGATTACGGTGCATGCGTTATAATTGCGCTAATGGCTTAGCTTGGCTTTGCTCGTACTCTTCGTACCAGGTTTTAAATCCCCACGCGGCCATAATAGTGTAAAAAATAAATAGCGCGAGCGTTGGGTAATAGCCTTTTTCGTAATACAAATACATAGAGGCCGCATCAATAACAATCCAATACAGCCAGTTTTCGAGTACTTTTTTAGCAACCAAATACGTGGTTACCACCGCAAAACAGGTTGTAAAGCTATCTAGGTAGGCAAAATCGGCGTGGGTGTAGTTTTGCATTACATAGCCAATAATAATGGCCGCTAAGCTCGTAGCGCCTATAAGAATGGCGTGGCGTTGTGTAGACCATGAGGTAATACTAATATTATCTGCTTTGCCTTTGCGCCATACCATCCAGCCAAATACAGCCATGTACATGTAATAAAAATTGAGTAGCGACTCCATAAGCAGCGCGCCATTCCAGTACATTATGGTGTAAATAAGCGTGCTAAAAAAAGCGGCTGGCCAGCACCATAGGCTCTCTTTTATTGCCAGTAATAAATAAGCAATAGACAACCCTACCGCAATATATTCCCAATGCGACATTGCTGTAAAACCACTTAAGGTTTGTGTTAAAAAATCCATGTGTGCGGTTACCGTTTTTAATACACGTTAAATAAAGGCGATTACTCTGGAGATAAATCGCCAGATAAAAACTTACAAACAAAAATAGCCTTACCAAACTCTTCGTACGAGCGTTTAATTTCGGTGTTTAGCACTTGCATTACTAAATCGTAATCGCCAAAAATTTGCGTAGAAAGCGTATTGGTGATCACTTTTAAGTTGTCGTATTCGTTTAAGCGGTCAATAAAACCTTTAATAAACGGGATGTAATCTTGATGAAGTGGGTATTTACTGATCTCTACTGATAATTTCATTTTAAACTCTACTTTCAATTATTTGATTTCAACAAATCGTTCAATGCCAGTTCAATACAGTGTAAAATTACACTCACACTCAATTAGCTGAGCTTATTATGGCACGCAGAATAACCTATACATTTAAAAACCAACCGCGCGAAATTAACTTCGCAAAAGACAAATACCACGACATGTATCAAGCTATTGCCGCTGCCGAAGGTATTGATTTAACTAACTACTTAAACATGGTACGCCAAATAGAAATGACCTCAAAAGGCTCTTCGGCTGTACGTAACTTTCGTGACCAAGAATTTGCCCGCATGGGCTTTAGTGATATTTACTTTATTAAAGAATAAATATCACTTGTTAACTATCGCTGATACTCATAACTTACGCGCGGTGTAATATTACACAGTAATTCGTAAGGGATAGTATCGGCGCAGTGGGCGATTTCTTCAACCGGAAGCTCCGGCCCCCACATTGTAACGCTGTCGCCTACTTTAACATTGTGCTCGTTTTCGCCTATATCAATGCTTATCATATCCATAGACACACTGCCTACAATACCGTAACGCTGTCCTGCAATCATAACCGGTGTGCCTTCTTTGGCATGACGAGGATAGCCATCGCCATAACCCATAGCCACAACGGCTAATTGGGTTGGTTTGTCACTTTGCCAACGGCCTCCGTACCCTACTCGCTCATGTGCAGCAACATCACGCACTGCAATCACCTTTGTAGTTAAACGCATAACCGGCTTTAAATTGTGCTGCTGCCCTATGCAGTCTGCCATTGGCGACACCCCATAAAGCATAAGTCCTGGGCGTATCCAATCACCGTGCCCTGCTGGCCAAGCTATAATACCGGCCGAGTTTGATAAACAATGCGCTTGCTCTATCCCCTTTACAAGCGAATCAAATAAGCTAATTTGCTGCGCCGTTTTCGTATTATCCGTATCATCGGCACACGAAAAATGGGTCATCAAATTAATGGTGCTTTTAGCATTGGGTGTGCGCTGCAAGCGACTATAAAATTCTTCAAACTGCTCAGGTGCTATACCTAAACGGTGCATACCAGTATTTACTTTTAGCCAGCATGTTATTGGCGCATCAAGCTTGGCGTTTTCAAGTGCTGCTAATTGGTTTTCATCATGAATAATGGTTTGAAAATTATTCGCGAGTAAAATAGGCAAGTCGGCTTTATTAAAAAAACCCTCAAGCAGTACTATTGGCTTTGTTAAACCACCGGCGCGCAGTGCAAGGGCTTCATCAATTCGAGCAACAGCAAAAGCATCAGCACTATTTAAGTGCTGAGCAATTTTTACTAAGCCATGCCCATACGCATTGGCTTTTAATACCGCCATTATTTTGCTATTTGGCGCAAAATGTTTTACCTGCGATAAGTTATGCGCAAGGGCGGTTAAGTTAATTTCGGCTGTGGCTAGGCGCATTAGTATTCATCATCAACTGCTGGCCCCGCGTAATTATCAAAGCGAGAAAATTGACCCTGGAAGGTTAAACGCACTTTACCAATGGGGCCATTACGCTGTTTACCTATGATAATTTCGGCGATGCCTTTTTCTGTACTGTCTTCGTTGTATACCTCATCACGGTATATAAACATGATTAAATCGGCATCTTGCTCTATCGACCCCGACTCACGTAAATCTGAGTTGATTGGGCGCTTATCGGCACGTTGCTCTAGGGTACGGTTTAGCTGCGAAAGCGCTATAACCGGGCACTGTAATTCTTTTGCGAGCGCTTTTAATGAACGCGATATTTCGGCAATCTCTAAAGTACGGTTATCTGATAGGCTAGGTACGCGCATTAACTGTAGGTAATCGACCATGATCATACTAATACCACCGTGGTCGCGCGCTATACGTCTTGCACGTGAACGCACATCGGTAGGTGTTAATCCTGATGCATCATCAACATACATTTTGCCTTTTTCCATCAACAACCCCATGGTTGATGAAAGGCGCGCCCAGTCGTCATCATCTAACTGGCCGGTACGTACCTTGGTTTGGTTAATACGACCAAGCGATGCAAGCATCCTCATCATAATTTGTTCTGAGGGCATCTCTAGTGAGTAAATAAGCACAGGCTTGTCTTGCGTCATTGCGGCGTGCTCTGCAAGGTTCATTGCAAAGGTGGTTTTACCCATTGAAGGACGTGCTGCAACAATAATTAAGTCAGAAGGTTGCATACCTGCTGTCATTTTATCTAAATCAGCATACCCGGTGCTTACACCGGTTACACCGTCTTGCGGCGACTGGTATAGCTCTTCGATTTTATCGACGGTTTTTTCAAGAATATTATGAATGCTTTGCGGGCCTTCTGTACTTTTTGTACGTTGCTCAGCAATTTTAAATACTTTACTCTCGGCAAAGTCTAATAAGTCGTGGCTGGTGCGCCCTTCTGGGCTAAAACCGGCTTCGGCTATTTCGTTCGCTACACCAATCATTTCGCGCACTACCGCGCGCTCACGCACAATATTAGCGTACGCATCAATATTGGCAGCACTTGGGGTGTTTTTAGCTATTTCTGCCAAATACGCAAAACCACCAATACCTGCCAGTTGGTTATTTTCTTCAAGGCTTTCTGAAATTGTGATTAAATCTATCGGATCGCCCACTTCAGCAAGTGCGGTCATGGCTTCAAAAATAAGCTTATGGGTGCGGGTATAAAAGTCCTGCGCAACAACCAGCTCTGCTACGCGGTCAAACGCTTGGTTATCAAGCATTAAGCCACCTAAAACAGATTGTTCAGCTTCTATTGAATGGGGAGGAACTTTAAGGGTATCGACTTGCTTATCTGGTTTGGCCATAACTTCACAGTACTAAAATTGAATGGCTCTATTCTATCGACTTGGCGGGGCTGTGCAAATAGCAAAGCAGGAAATCTTTTCCTGCTTTTTGTAATCATCAACACTAATTAGCGTTATTTAGTACGCAGCTCAATGCGCCCGCTTATGGTATCCATTTCAACACTTGCGCTGCCACCATTAGCACTAAACTCTAAATCGCTTGCAGGGCCATATTTAGCCTTAATTACTTTATCGCTGGTAATTTTATTAATAATTTTACCATTGGCGTGCGCTTTAATCTCAAACTGAGCCGACACGCTTTGCGGAAAGTAAAAATCCGCATCGCCACTTACCGACTCATAGCGTACATCAGCCCCTTTTAGCAGCTCACTGATGTGTATTTCAGCTTCGCCGTTTACAGTATTGATACGTAAGCTTTTAATGCTTGATAATGTAAAATCGATATCGCCATTTACGTTTTCTAATCGCACATTGTTTGCTGTTGTGCTTGATTTAATATCACCATTTACGGCGCTAAAGCGCAACTCTCCGCTTGATTGCTTATCGTTTATTTCACCGTTTACGGTTTCAAATTGAATATTACCGCTTAAGTTTTGTGCGTTTACATCGCCATTTACGGTGCTTAATTTAACAATGCCGCTAATGTCATTTACCGTAATTTCACCGTTAACAACATCAACCTCAGCGCCTTTTTCAAGGGTTTGTGCAGTCACCGACACATTTACGCCAGCAAACTCTAAATGACTGTTTTTTGGCATAAATACCGTTAGGTTAGAGCCATCGCCATTATTACCCCACCCCAAATTACGTGGCATTTTTACTATAAATTCGGTTTTATCGCCTGTCGTTTTAAGCTCAAACCCTTCGGCCTTGTCATCAAGCTCGCCGGAGACTTTAAACTCGTTTTTATCCCAGCCAGTTATGTTTACATCGCCGCGTTGGTTTTCAATAAAAATAGTGCCGCCATTTGGCACCTCTATTTGCTTATCTATTTTTTCGCCCGCTAAAACGCTCAGTGGTAATAGACTTAGCCCAAGTAAAATTGCTTTCATGTTATTCCCCTATATTTGCTGCCAACGCGGTGCATGCACCTTGTTAATTAAGTCGAGTTGTTGCTGGTAAACTTGCGCCAACATGGTCAGTAACGCCTGATTTTGTGGCTCGTTTTCAAGTGCTTGTTTAATTGCTTGCTCTGCTTCTTCAAGCTCTTGTAACTGTGCTTGCCAGTTATTGGTAAGCGCATCCTGGTTTTTGTACTGTACTAATAAACTTTGCTTTTGTGCTTTAAAGTAATCACTCATAGCAACCACTTGGCTTGGCTCGTTGTTGCTCATAAATATATTGATTGCTAATAACGCCGCGGCGCTGCACGCAGCAATAGCGCTTAATTTAGGCCACAATGGCGCTTTAGCAGCACGTGGCTTAGCTGTAACGAGGGCATGCTCAATGCCCTGCCAAAGTGCTTTATTGGGCGCTATGTCTTTATTTAAGTTATTTAAAGACTCGTTTAAGTAGTCATCAAAATTTTGTTTACTCATGTTCGTACCACTCTTGTAATAACTGCCTTGCGCGATGATATTGTGACTTGCTCGACCCTACAGCCATACCCAGTTGCTTGGCTATTTCTTCGTGACGGTAACCTTCAATGGCATATAAAACAAACACCATGCGGGCACGCTCAGGTAAACGAACTATTAATTTATCGAGTCCGTTTAACCCTTTACAGCTTTGGGCGCTTTGCTCATCCATACCGCTTTGCTCTATGCTCACTACTTTGTTTAACCAGCTTTTGTGCTTACGCACATAACTAATGGCAATGTTGCTCGCTACGCTATATAACCAAGTAGAAAATTGTGAGCGTCCATCAAACTGCGCTATTTTATGCCACACCTGCACAAATACTTCTTGAGCGGCATCTTCAGCGTGCGCTTCATCAGCTAATAAGCGCAAACATAAACCGTAAACACGCTTTATATGCAGCTCATACAATGCTTTATAAGCATTTTGATCCCCCGCTTTAACACGCTCAATGAGTGCAAGGTTGCATAGGGGCGTGTGCTCGGGTTTTGTGTGTAACATCCGTGATGTCGCCTTTTAATTATTTTTATTTAAAAACGTGTATTAATGAGTGTATTGATTACTAAGACGCAAAGACAGACAAGAAAGGTTTAAACTAATAATAAAAATAGTTTAATAATTTTATAAAGAGGGATTAGATGGGTATTAAAGAGGAATGTTAGATACAAAAAAGCCGCGCTAAAAGCACGGCTTTTTGGGCTTAATTAAAAATTAAGCTTCAGCAATAACGATTACTTTAATAGTAGCTGTTACGTCTGAGTGTACTGCGATTGCAACGTCGAATTCGCCAGTTTCACGGATAGTACCGTGAGGTAAACGAACTTCTGATTTAGCAACTTCAACACCAACAGCTGAGATAGCGTCAGCGATGTCACGAGTACCGATTGAACCGAATAGCTTACCTTCGTCACCAGCTTTAGATACTAAAGTAACTTCTGCTAATGCTTCTAGTTTGTCAGCGCGTGCTTGTGCTGCAGTTAACTGTTCAGCGATTTTCGCTTCTAAGTCTGCGCGACGAGCATCAAACGTTTCAATGTTTGCTTTAGTTGCAGGAACTGCCTTACCTTGCGGGAAAAGGAAGTTACGTGCGAAGCCAGATTTAACAACAACCTGGTCACCTAGGCCACCTAGGTTAGCGATCTTATCTAGTAGAATAACTTGCATGTTTCTACACCTTTTAAAAACTGTTAATCCGCTGCTTACTTATGTAAGTCAGTGTATGGAAGAAGGGCTAAGTAGCGAGCACGCTTAATAGCAGTTGCTAGCTGGCGCTGGTATTTAGCGCTAGTACCTGTAATACGGCTAGGTACGATTTTGCCACTTTCTGTAACATAGTTTCTAAGAGTAGCTAGATCTTTGTAATCGATTTGTTGTACGCCTTCCGCTTTAAAGCGGCAGAACTTACGACGTCTGAAATAACGTGCCATGAGATTAATTCCTCAAATAATTCTTTCTATATGCTGAGCATGCAAAACCAATTGGCTAAGGCCGTTACGACCTTCGTGGCGATTTAAAAAACCACTCACTTGCAATGCCTGCCCAACGTGCAAATGTTGAGTCTGTTGTTGCATTTGCTTACCACTGGCAACAACCTGAAGCCTAACGTAACTATTACGGTTAAGATCTGCCTCGGTTTGCATCGATTTATGTTCTACAACAAAAATACAATGCGGTATGCCTGCAGGGCTTTGGCTAAACTTGGGTGTTTTACAAACAACCCCCGATATAACCAGCTGATTCATATATGGGCTAACCATTACACTAACTGCTGACTACGTGCCATGCTAGGACTCAAAACAATTAAGCAGCTGGTGCTTCTTTCTTCTCTTCTCTTGCAAGAGGAGACGCTTCAGTTACTGCATTTTTAGTACGCATAACTAAGTTACGAAGCACTGCATCGTTGTAGCGGAAAGTAGTTTCTAGCTCGCTGATTACTTCAGTAGGTGCTTCAACGTTCATAAGAACATAATGAGCTTTGTGAAGCTTGTTGATTGGGTAAGCCAGTTGACGACGGCCCCAGTCTTCAAGACGGTGGATAGTACCACCCGCTTCAGTGATAGAACCAGTATAACGTTCGATCATACCAGATACTTGCTCACTCTGATCAGGGTGAACCATGAATACGATTTCGTAATGACGCATGGATATTCCTTACGGTTAATAGAGCCTTCTACCGTTTCGGCCGGTCGGTTTAAGGCAAGGAATTAATAGTGTAAAAGCCGAAATGAGCGCGCATTTTACGCTTAGATGGATAATTAAGCAAGCAGGTTTTTTAGGCTTTTATAAGAGCAGCTATCAGGATGATATTAATATGTATCCGCTTTATATCAACAAGCAGAATTACGATAAGTGCATTGGGTTTGT
This sequence comes from Pseudoalteromonas sp. P1-7a, assembly GCF_001401855.1. Lineage (NCBI taxonomy): Bacteria > Pseudomonadati > Pseudomonadota > Gammaproteobacteria > Alteromonadales > Pseudoalteromonadaceae > Pseudoalteromonas > Pseudoalteromonas sp. P1-7a. The sequence continues at coordinate 31,040 of NZ_LKDU01000034.1, forward strand.
ATGTAGATGCAAAGCTTGCTCGCGTGAAAAGCGCAGCTTTTAATCTATTTAAAGCCGCTTAAAAACAAAAAACCGATGTTTAAACTAAACATCGGTTTTTCTCTGACTGAAAGCTGACAGCTAAAAACTGACTACTTTACTTTCTCGTTGGGTTTCGCTTCGCTCTTGCCAACCTACTTATTTACCAATCGCTTCTTTGGCGAACAGGTGTTTTATTGGCCCCAGATTATCAACGAGTGACAGCCCTACTCCGCGAATCAGTTTTTTAACCGGGTTTGCACCTTCAAATAACTCTTTGAGCCCTTGCATCATGGCTATGTGCTTTTGCGCGTCGAGCTTGCGGGTACGCTCGTAATCGCGAAGTGTACGGGTACTCGCAAACTCTTTACTATCACTTGTCAGTAGCTCAATTAAATACGCGGCGTCTTTTAGGCCTAGGTTCATACCCAGTCCTGCCAAAGGGTGAATGGTGTGTGCTGCATCGCCTATTAGCACCACTTTGCCGTTAACCCATTGCTGGGCGTAGCGCATTTTAAGTGGAAATGCTGCGCGTTTACTTTGCACTTCGCACAGTCCGCATTGGCCATCGATGGCTGCCATTACGGCTTTATTAAAAGTAGTATCGTCCATTGCGAGCAATTCATCGCAGTGATTAGGGCTGGTAGACCACACTATAGAATGGGTGTTGGCATCGCTTAGTGGTAAAAATGCCAGAGGCCCTGTTGGTAAAAACACTTGGCGAGCGGTGTTTGCATGTGGCTCTTTGGTTTTAACCGTAGCAACGAGTGCATGGTGGTCGTAATCTTTAAAGCTTAGCGCCATATTAAATTGCTTACGAATAGCCGAATTTGCGCCATCGGCTGCCACCAGCAGTTTAGCAATAATAGGCTCACCACTTTTAAGGGTTATAAATACGTCGGACTCACTTTGGTGTATTTGTTGATACTGCGTATCAAACATGAGTGTGGCACTTGCTTGTTGCGCGAGCTCTTTTATAAGTGCAAAACGAATAATATCGTTTTCTACTATGTGACCTAAGTGATCAATCTCAAGTTGCTCATTATTAAAGGTTATTTTACCAAAACTGTCGGCGTCGCGTACGTCCATATGCGTATATGCACACGCTCGCTCTGCCATTATGTGTGGCCACACGTTTAATTGCTCAAACAAAGTTTGGCTTGCTATGCTCAACGCACTTACGCGTAATCCGTACTCATCACTTGGCGGTAATTGCTCTGGCGCGGCATCTAACACCACAACACTTACATTGGCTTTAGCGAGTCCTAACGCGAGGGTTAACCCTACGCAGCCGCCACCCACTATACAAACCTGTGCTTGCTTCATAAACGTGTACCTTGTTTAACTTGCCCCATTAGCTGCTTTGCCAACGGTGCTTTTAATGCAGGAAATAAATCCATTGAGAAAAGCCCAATGCTGCGCCCAAATGCTAAAACCCGTGACGAGTTTGAAAAAAGCCTTACCAGTGCATCGGTTAATGTCATTACCGTTTTTATATCGCTACTACGCTTTAGTGAATACTCACGTGTAAACGCATAACCGCCTAACTCGTTTTTACTTGTTGCGATTAAATGACTAAGTACCTGCACATCACGCAGGCCTAAATTAAAGCCCTGCCCTGCAATGGGGTGAATAGCATGCGCAGCGTTACCAATAACTACCGTGCGATGCGCCGTTAATGATTCTGCTTGGCCATAAACAAGCGGGTAGCTTGTACGTGTGCCCACTTTTGTAAATTGCCCTGCTCGGTAACCAAATGCACGTTGTAACGTATTTAAAAAATCGCTTTCGTTTAAGGCTGTATGCAGCTCAACTTGCGGCTTTGCCATGCACCATACTAATGAATAACGGTTATTGCTCATCGGTAAAAGTGCCATAGGGCCGTGCTCGGTAAAGCGCTCATAGGCATGGTTGTTATGCCCACCTGCAACTTCAACATTGGCAATAATAGCGTCTTGCTCATAAGGCTGAGTATTAAAACGTAAACCAAGTAATTTTCGGGTTGGTGATTGCGCGCCGTCGGCAATAACAAGTAGCTTAGCGTTTAATTTTTCACCGCTTTGCAAGCTTAATTCATTATTGTTTAAGCCTTGCTTAATACTGTTTACGCTATCGGGGCAATAAAGTGTAATACTCGCTTGTGTTAAACGCTGATACAGTGCACGGCCAAACGGGTTTACTTCAACTACATAACCTAATGAAGGTTTAGCAAATTCGTCGCAATGTATATGTGCTTTACCAAAGTGACCACGATCCGACACGCTTACTTTTTTTATTGCTGCTGTGTATGGCGCACTTGGCTCAAATAAATTTAACTGCTGTAAATATTCAACCGATTGCTGTGCAAGAGCAATACTTCTGTCATCAAAACTTGGGTGGTAATCGCCCGATACTTGGTTTGCCTCTACCACCGCAATAGTCAGTGAAGGATTTGTTTTAGCAATGCTTAGCGCACAACTTGCCCCTGCAAGCCCGCCCCCAATAACAACGACATCAAACTGCTTAGCCACTTTACTCTCCAAGCTTATGCGCTTTTAGCGCTTTGCATTAGCGCTTCTATATCGTTTATGGTTTTAGGCACGCTTTGTGTGAGGTTTTCGTGCCCTGATTCGGTGATCAAAAGGTTATCTTCAATACGAATACCAATGCCTTTATATTGCTGCGGTGCGTTTGAATCTTCACTTATATAAAGCCCAGGCTCTATGGTTAAAACCATGCCTGGCTCAAATGCGCGCTCAACGTTATTTTGTTTGTAATCGCCCACATCGTGAACATCAAGGCCTAACCAGTGCCCAAGCCCGTGCATGTAATATTCTTTGCAAGCACCTTTTGCCATTAGCTCATCAAAGTTGCCAGTTAAAATACCTAAATCGAGTAACCCTTGGGTCATTACTTCCATGGCTCGTTTATTGGCGTGCGACATAAAACCACCGGGTTTAACTTCTTCAAAAGCCACTTCTTGCGCTTTAAGTACAATGTTATAAAGTGCGGCTTGCGCCTCGCTAAATTTGCCATTAACCGGAAAAGTACGTGTAATATCGGCGGCGTAGCCTTGTAGCTCACAACCAGAGTCAATCAATACTAAATCGCCCGCTTTTAACACATCACTATTTTGCGTGTAATGCAAAATATTAGCGTTATCGCCACTACCCACAATGGTGCCGTACGCTGGGTGTCGGGCACCGTGCATTGCATAATGATGATGCAGCTCAGCCTCTAACTGAAATTCAGTAGCGCCGGGGTGTGAATAGCGCATTGCGCGCATATGTCCGCGGGCACTTAGCTCGCAGCCTTCGCGCATAATGTTTACCTCGCTGGGCGATTTAAACAAACGCATTTCATGAATTAGGCCGCGTATTTCTTTAATGGTACTTGGTGCTTTGAGGCCTTTTCGCGCACCACTTCTAAGCGTGCTTAACAAGGTAAATACTTTGGTATCAAAGCGTGGGTAAGCGCCTTGTGCATAAAATAAAATCTGCTGACCGTTAACCAAATCTAATAATTGTTCAGTTAGCTCACTTAATGCGTAAGTTTCGTCGAATAAGTACTCAGTTTTAGCTTTTTCGAAGCCAATTCTGCGGCCATGCCAAATTTCGGCTTGTTTGTCTTTATCAAGGCAAAATAGCGTACTAGGTGTGTCGCTGTTATTACACAGCACTAAAACAGCATCGGGTTCGTTAAAACCGGTTAAGTAAAAAAAGTCACTGTCTTGCCTAAAGGCATATTCAGTATCGCGACTACGCGTTACTTCACTGGCCGCAGGTATAATAGCCACACTGTTTGCGTCCATTTGTGAAAGTAAGCGCTCACGGCGTGCTTTAAATTCTGACTTTTGTATTTCAACCATGCTTTAACAACCCGTTATACTTTAAATTAATGTAGTGTTTTTTTAGGTGCTTTTTCTTTACCTAGCTCGGCAAAACAAAGCAATGCCGATACACGCACATATTCAATCACTTCATGAAGGGCTTGGCTGTCTTCTTCGGTTTCGTCAAACATGGTATCTAGACGTGTAATTTCGCTAAAATCGCTAATCACTTCTTTTACATCCGCCGATAACTTACCGTAATCTTTTTGTTTTAAACCAAATCCAAGCATAAACCCTGCAACCCATGATACGAGGCCATTGGCTTGATCGATGAGAGTTTCATCATCACTTGGTAAAAATAAATCAAACGCAAAAGCTTCATCGTTAAAGCTAGCAACGACTTGCTTATAAATGGTGCCAAAAAATTGTTTTAAGTCGTTGCTAAACGCTTGGCCATCATTAAATACATCACTTAATAGACCTAAGTATTCTTTATCATCAATACTTAAACCACAGGCCAGTAGTCCGCTAATTACACCATGCGCTTCTGCCGGTGAGACAAAAATTTCGTTTTTTTCCAAAAGCAGCTGGGCTTTTTGGTAATCTGGTAAGTCGCTCATGTTTATATCTTCGCTTTGCAAGTTATGGCAATGCTACCACTCGATAAAAAGCAACTCCAATTAATTGTATGATCCCGCTCAAAAAGTAGTACGATAAGTAAATAGCGCGTTACCAGCGGGCAAAAACTGCTCGAACGATTGAATTTTTTTCGTTTGGGGTTTAAGGAATGGATTATGTCTTATATACTGAACTTGTTCCCTGGGGTGTCGGAGTTTGGTTAAGTCCCTGAGCCGATAAATTTTATACCAGGATTTCTGTTCGTCTACTATTGTGCAAGCTCGGCATGTACCGAGAAGCCTACGGTAGACCGCAGCTTTCCGCCCTGAAACCTTCTGGTTTCAGGACTGACGCCGGACACCACACGCTTGGGGAACATCTTCTTATTTTTATACTCCCTCTTATTACCTAATCATTTTTTACTATACCTTCGTACATTATTTTTATAATTTTTTGGCAAAAAAAAGCTGCACTTGACATTAATCAACCACAGCTTAGCCCTAGAACACATTTCGGTATTTATCTAAACCAACTTTGAAAGCGCTCCATCAGCATATAGTTTACTGGCACTAATATAAGTGTAATAAACGTAGCAAACACAATACCAAAGCCAAGGCTTACTGCCATTGGAATTAAAAACTGTGCTTGTGTCGCCTTTTCAAATAGTAGCGGCATTAAACCAATAAAGGTGGTTAAACTGGTTAGCATTACTGGGCGAAAACGTGCAGCCCCTGCAAGTTTAACCGCATCAATAATTTTGCCGCCTTCACTGCATTTTTTATTAATAAAATCAACTAAAACCAGCGAGTCATTTACCACAACACCAATGAGTGCAAGCATACCTAACAAACTCATAATGGTTAAATCCATGCCCATGACCCAATGCCCAACCACGGCACCAATCATGCCAAACGGTATTACGCTCATTACAATAATTGGCTGCATGTACGATTTAAGCGGTATCGCTAATAGAGAATAAATAATAAAAAATACAAATAACAATGCCCAAGCAAGCGAGCCAAACGACTCTCTTTGCTCTTTAGCTTCACCTTCTAGCTTGTAATCAACACCTGGATATTGCTGCATTAGCTCATCTAAATACTCAGTTAGGTCGGCTTGCAGCGCGGTCATGTTGGTATTACTTTTTTCTATGTCGGCGGTCACGTTAAGTGTGCGGTAGCGGTCTATTCGGTTAATAGTAGATGGGCTTTGCCCTGCAATTAATGTGGCTACATGCGAAAGTGGCACCGAGCCGCCCGTAGGCGTAGTAATAAGTATATTTTGTAAGTCGGCTACAGAGCGGCGCTCTTCAATAGGTAGGCGTACCATAACACGTACATCGTCACGTCCGCGTTGAATACGCTGAACTTGCGAGCCAAAAAATGAGTTACGTACTTGGTTAGCTACATCAACACGGTTTAAGCCTAAAGCAAAGCCTTGTTCGGTAAGCTCTATTTGCAACTCTTCTTTACCATCCGACATGCTATCGGCAATATCAAATACAGTTGGGTACGTACTTAAACGTGTTTTAACGCTCTGCGCTACTTTTTGTAAGGTACTTAATGAAGTACCACTTAATTGCACATCTATAGGATCTGAACTGCGTCCAATTTCAGCTCTAAAAGTTAAGCTTTCGGCCCCTGGAATAATACCGATTAAATCACGCCACTCACTCACCAACTCGCGCGAACCAATGTCTGAATCGCGGCTCTCTGCAGGGGTAATCTCAAAGCGAACGCTGCCAGAATTAGACACGCCGCCGCGCCCACCTGTGGAGGCGAGTATATTTAATATTACGCTTTCACCGGTGTCTTCATCGCGGTATTTGTCTTGCAATAGCTGCGCTTTTTGCGACATGTCCATGACATACTTATTAGTCACTTCAAATGGTGTACCTGTTGGCAAGGTTAAAGTAACCCGTACAGTTTCGCTTGGAATACGCGGAAAAAACACAAACTTAGTCCAACCACTAGTGATTAAAGTTAAAATTATAAAAAATACACCTACAAACAAACTTACGGTGGCTAATTTATAACGTAAACCAATTGATAAAATAGGTTGGTAGTACTTTAAAATAGCGTTTTCAAATCCGTCTGCAAAACGCTGTTGGAGCACTTCAAGCTTTGATGATTTTGTTTTTTGGTTTCGTAACTTTATATATTTTAAATGAGCTGGTAGTACAAACTTAGACTCAATTAACGAGAACAGTAATACCGGAATAACCACCACCGGAATTTGTGCAAACAAGGCACCCCGTGCGCCTTCAATAAACGCTAAAGGTAAAAAGGCGGCTACGGTTGTTAGTACGCCAAAGGTAACCGGCGTTGCTACTTCTTGCGTGCCTAAAATGGCAGCTTGTTCGCCCGATTCAGCAGTTTTTAAATGAGTATAAACGTTTTCCCCCGTTACTATGGCGTCGTCCACTACAATACCTAACACTAAAATAAAGCCAAATAAGCTCATTATATTTAGAGTTACACCAAAAATAGGCATCGCAATAAATGCGCCCATAAACGAAACCGGAATACCAATAAACACCCAAAATGCGATGGCTGGGCGTAAAAATAAAGTAAGTAGTGCTAACACTAAAATGCCCCCTTGTAACGCACTACTGGTTAAGGTGGCTATACGGCTTTTTACTACTTGTGAGTCGTCATCCCAGTAACTTAGTGCAAAACCTTGCGGGAGCGAGCTTTGGTGCTCCTCTATGTAATTTTTAACATCGTCTGCTACGTCAATCGCGCTTTGTGGGCCTATGCGGTATACATCAATAAAGGCGGCTTGTTTACCGTTAAAACGTGTGCGAACAGGGGTTTCTTCAAAGTCATCATTAATGCTTGCTATATCACCTAAGCGTATTACTGTACCGTCGCTTTGGTTTTTAACCACAATATTGGCAAATTCATCTTTGCGGTAAGCTTGGCCTTTTGAGCTGATAAGAACATCGCCACCTTCGGTTTTTAAATTACCGGCCGATATATCAGAGCTCGACTTAGCAACAGCAGTGGATATTTGCGCTAGGGTTAAATTATATTGGCGTAAGGTGTCTTGGCTTACTTCTATGGCGAGCTCGTAATCTCTTACACCACTTAGCTCAACCTGCGTTACATTAGGAAGGCGTAAAATATCGTCGCGTACTTGCTCGGCGTATTCTAAGGTTTCTTTTTCACCGTAATCGCTCGCTACGGTAACAGCTATTACTTCACGTTTTCGCTCGGCAAGCGCCACAATGGGCTTTTCAGCATCCGCCGGAAAGGTATTTATAGCATCTACACGGCTTTTTATATCGGCTAATAATTCGCGTGGGTCGTAGCCACTTTCAACTTCTATGGTTACTGACGCAGAGCCCTCAGATGAGCGGCTAGAAATTTGCTCTATACCTTCTAAATCTTGAACAGCTTCTTCTATTCGAATAGTTACCCCTTGCTCTACATCTTCTGGGGTTGAGCCTCGCAAAGTAACGCTTACACTTATGCGATCTGTTTCAAACGATGGAAACACCTCAAGCGGTATTTGAGTCGATAAACTAAATAAACCCGATAACAGTAAAGTGACGAGTAACAAGTTTGCCGCTACGTGGTTTTTTGTAAACCAAGCGATCATGGCTTATCTCCTTGTGCAGCGCGGCGTTTTTGTATTAGCTCTTGAACACTAATCCCCAGCTCTTGCGCTTTTTTTTCTAGCTGCTCACGCGATGGACGCTTACCTTTTCCTGGGCCTTTTGCTCGCATATTTTGCTTATCAGTTTCGCCTAAAATGCTTACTGCTGTGCCAGAGCTCACTTGCCCAAGCGGTGTAATTACTAACTTATCGCCTGCATTAAGACCTGTTTTTATCATAGCTTGTGTAGCATTTTGCCATGCAAGCGTAATGTTTTTACGCTTTAACAGCCCCCCTTCAACCACATACACGTAGCTGCCTTGGTAAATAGTACTATTAGGGATTATTAACGCATCAGGCACTGTTTTACCGCTAATTTGCGCAGTGATGTATTGGCCAATTTTAATAGGGTATTGGTTATTTGCTGTGGCTTTGTAAGGGTCATTTATCTGCGCAACAATATACAATTGCTGTGCATCTTCATCGATAGCGCCTTCAGTGCGTATTATTTGTCCTTGCCATGTTTGCTCGCCCACTAAGTCAGATTTAAACTTAACGAGTGAGCCTGCTTGGTTTTTACTGCCATCTCTGTATTGCTCTGGCAAACTAATATACGAAAGGTCTTTATTTTTAATTGGTAAGCGCACTTCAACGCTGTCTATGGCATAAATAGTTGCAAGCTCCGTGTTTTCACTTACCACTTGGCCAAGGTCTACATTACGACTAAGCACACGCCCAGCGTAAGGCGCAGTAATTTTGGTGCGCTCTAAATCAAGCTGTGCTTTTTCAAGTGCGGCTTGTGCTGAAAGTACTTGTGCTTGTGCAGCCGCTAGTTGGGGCTCGCGAAGCACTAAGCTGCTCGCTTGGGATGAGCCACCTAAGCGCTTCCAATCTGTAATAGCTTGTTGGCCGCGGGCTTTTTCTTCTAATAAGCTTTGCTCTGCAGTCAGTAATGCTGCCTGCGCCGATTTGACCTCAGCCTGATGATCTCTATCGTCGAGCTGCAGCAGTACATCGCCTTTTTCAAAAAAACCGCCTTCTCTAAAATCATCACTTACTTTATTAATTTGCCCAGATGCTTGAGCCACTAACAAACTTTGAGTACGTGGCTTTACCGTGCCATAGCTATCAATAAAAATTAAGTAATCTTGTGGCTCAATCTTTTTTACCGATACGCTCACGGTGGCTTTAGGGGGTGAGCCAAAACGTTTTGCTTCAGGCGGGTTACCCTTAATAAACATAACAATTAAAATGGTGGCCACCACCACTACGGCTGGAATTAAAAGTTTTGCTGATTTAGTTTTCATCGTTATTGCTCTTAGGTTCACTTGTTGGGGCGTTAAAATCGCCGCCAAGGGCAACGTATAGGTTTATTCGGTTAGCAATTAGCTGGTTTTTTGTTTCTATGAGTGAGCTTTGCGCATCAAAAGAGCGCGACTGTGCATCCAGCACTGTAGTGTAAGTTACTAAGCCACTTTGGTATTGCTCAAACGACAGTTGCTCCGCTGCAAGGGCGTTTTCTTGTGCTTCTAGGGTGCTTTTATAACTGGCTTGCAGCGACTGCTGCTGAGTAATTGCATTTTCAACATCACTGAATGCATCGTACAAGGTGTCTAAATATGCTTGCTCTTGTTTTTGTGCATTTAAGCGCGCTATTTCTTCATTTGCTTTTAGCTGGCCACCATTAAATATTGGCGCAGAGATACTGCCTAATAAGGACCACGCTAAGCTTGATGGCGAGAATAAATCGCCCACTCTATCGGTGCTATCACTCACGCTTGCTGATAAGTTTAAACTAGGGAAGCGCTGCTTATGTGCAAAGGCTAGGCCCGCATCGCTCGCTAATAACTGGTACCAGCTTGCGCGCAGTTGGGGCTTGCGGGTTATAAGCTCAGAGGGAATACCGATATTAATTGGCGCAAGAAAAACAGGCAGTTCAACCTCTGCTGATATATCACCTTTGGGGTAACCGCCTAATAAGCGCTCTAAAGAACGCGACGCGCTTACAAGCGTGGCTTGCTGATTGGCAATACGCGTACGCTCGTTATTAAGCTCATTACGGGCTAAATATACATCGAGTGCTTCATTAATACCTTGGCGGTAGCCCGATTCAATAATATCTAAGTTTTGCTGAGCGTTTTCTTCTCGGCGTTTATATAAATCGAGCAACTGCTGGGCGGTGACTAAATCAAACCAGCCAGTGACCACATCGGCCACCAATTGCTGCTTGGCTTGCTCAAAACTAGCTTGTTGCGCCAAGTAGTTTAGGTTGGCTTGGCGTTTAGCATCAGATAACTTGCCCCACACATCGACTTCATAGCTTAGCTCTAGAGTGACAGAGCTAGCATTATCATAACTTACAGGTCGATTGTTTTTACTACGCCTAGTTTGCCCAGATATATCAAGATCGGGCCAAAGCGCAGAGCCTGAAATTATTAATTGTTGCTTTTGTATTTGTACATCGTAGGCACTTTGTAACAAAGCTTGGTTATTATTCAGCGCCTTATTAACAAGCTTTTCAATGTAGGGGTTTTCTAATGTTTGTAGCCATTGCTGCTCTACTGCAAGTGTATTTTGTGCTGCGCCGTGTTGCCATGCGGTTGCTATATCGCTTGGTGTTTGTTGGCGCTGCTGCGGGTTTAAGTTGCCCGCACAACCACCAAGCAACACTAAGCTGAGTGCCAATAAAGTTGGCTTATGTTGCCAAATCATAGTTAACCTAAATTACTGCCATTTATGAATGTAATTCAAGCACTTTGGCAAATTTTGCTCAACTTACTTTACATAACATTACATACGTTGCGATGAATTAACATAATAGTCAGTTATTATAAAAACCGGCAGGAAATTTGGAGGGTATTTATACAAAAAAGCAAATAGCGTGTAATACACTATTTGCTAAACGAGATAAGCTATATTGTTAAACACAAACCTTTAAATTTCTTTAACGAAGCTCATGTATTGCTGCATATCGCCAACAACTGCTTGTGCTAGTAATTCGCTTGTTTCGGCTGCGTACGGCTGCTTAAAGTGAATGTCCCACAGCGCAGATTCATTGCGCCAATGTTCATAAACAACTAATGTATCGTCGTTATTTTCAATACTATATAAATCAAACACTAAGTTACCCGGCTCTTGGCTGCGCGTTTGCTCTACATGCGTTGCAAAACGTTCTATTACTTTATTTTTAAAGCTTGGCTTAATCTTAAAAATAAAAAACACAATACATATATCGTCTTCAGGGTTAATAACTTTTGTATTACGCTCATGCAGCGGAGCTGGCACTGTATTTTCAAGCAGCATGACCTCTGGCGCCGATTGACTAATTTCAGGCAGCGCATTTAATAACGTTTGTGTGTAATCCTGTGCGCCATGGTAATCAACTGCATTTTGATCTTCAAAACGCTCATAAGCAAAAAAGACGCCTGGCTCGTTTTTATCTTGATATAAACGCATCTCTAAAAGACCTGTTTCGGCCTTAGCGCCTTGCTTGTCTTCTTCTAGTAGCACTTTAAATTGTGCGATGTGCTCGTCTTTAATATCAAACTTAACAATTTGCGTGATCATAATTAGCTCCAGCTTTAAATTACTTATACCAATACGCTTAATTAAGTGATCTTTTTTGCGGATTAGTATTATTTAGGCTAAAAGTGCCCTGCATTTTATTACTAAAATCAATCATATTGATGAGTAAATAAATGGAGTGAGTAATAACAGCACCCAACCTTTTGATGAGGTCATTATGCGCATGCAAACAAGGGAGAAAAAGAGAGGATATACCCAATTAATATGGACTTTTTTGTCCATAATAAATTTTAAGCAAAAAAAAGCCCTGCATGTGTATGCAGGGCTTTAATATAAATGGTGCCTCGACCCGGAATCGAACCAGGGACACGAGGATTTTCAATCCTCTGCTCTACCAACTGAGCTATCGAGGCACTTAAACAGTGCAATTAAACATTTAAAACATTTAATTTAAATAAATGGTGCCGACTAACCGAGTCGAACGGTTGACCTACTGATTACAAGTCAGTTGCTCTACCAGCTGAGCTAAGTCGGCACACTA